>JAUWBY010000200.1 GCA_030609605.1 Candidatus Eiseniibacteriota bacterium | reverse complement strand
AAGAGCACCGACGGCGGCGACACGTGGACGCAGACAAACGACGGCGCGCTCTCGAGCCTAACGAGCTCCTTCGGGTGGTACTTTGGTCAGGTGCGTGTTGATCCGAGCGATCCCGATCGCGTATTCGCACTCGGCGTCCCGTTCTACAGGTCGGAGAACGGAGGAGCAAGCTGGTCGCAGGTGGGCTACGACACCCACGTCGACCACCACGCCCTGGAGTTCGACCCGACCGACGCCACAAGGATATTCGAGGGCAACGACGGGGGCATCTACGTCTCGACGAACAGCGGAGACTCCTGGACAAAGCTCTACGACCAACCGACCAACCAGTTCTACGCGATCGAGATCGACTACCAGCATCCCGAGCGACTCTATGGAGGGACGCAGGATAACGGCACGCTCAGGACGCCGACCGGAGCGACCGATGACTGGGAGAGGATCTTCGGCGGGGACGGATTCTACACGGTCGTCGATCCGACAGACCCGAACACGATCTACTGCGAGTACCAGTGGGGCAACGCCTACAAGTCCACCGACTTCGGCAACTACTGGTCGTGGGCGCTCAATGGGGTTAACGGAAGCGATCGCAGAAACTGGTCGTCGCCTATCGTGATGGACCCCTCTGACGCGCAGACGCTCTACTTCGGAACCTACAGACTCTGGCGCACGACCGATGGTGCTTCATGGTGGAACGCGATCAGCACCGACCTCACGAACGGAAATCAAGGTAGCTACGGCACGATCACGACGATCGCGGTCTCCTCCAGCGATCCGGACGTCATCTACGTCGGCACCGACGATTCCAACGTCTGGGTCACGGAGAACGGAGGAGGGAACTGGTCGAATGTCTCCGGGTCACTTCCGAACCGCTGGGTCACGCGCGTCGCCGTCGACCACAGCGATGCGTCAATCGCCTACGTGACCTTCTCCGGGCTAAGATGGGATGAGGAGATCTCTCACCTCTACAGAACGGACGACTTCGGCACGACTTGGACAAACATCAGCGGGAATCTTCCGGATGCCCCGTTCAATGTGGTCGCTGTCGATCCGGACCTTCCGTCCGTGCTCTATGTCGGCACGGATGTCGGCTGCTTCCTCACGCAGGACCTGGGTGCGAACTGGGAAGTGCTCGGGGCAGGCCTTCCGCCGGCGCCCATCTTCGACCTCAAGATTCATCAGCCGACGAGAACGCTCGTAGCTGGAACGCACGGGCGTTCGATGTACTCGATCGATCTGGATGACGTGACTGGCGTAGAT
The DNA here is from genome assembly GCA_030609605.1 of Candidatus Eiseniibacteriota bacterium. Lineage (GTDB taxonomy): Bacteria > Joyebacterota > Joyebacteria > Joyebacterales > Joyebacteraceae > Joyebacterum. The sequence continues at coordinate 3,318 of JAUWBY010000200.1, read as the reverse complement.
GATGTAGTCGGCGAAGCGAAGACCATCGCCGAATTCGCGAGCTTCCCAAACCCGTTCAACCCGAGCACGACGGTGGCATACTCTCTGTCCAAGTCGGCGAGTGTATCGATCACGGTCCATGATCTGGCCGGTAGATGCGTGCGGACGGTGGAATCCGGTTACCGGGAAGCCGGTCAGCATGAAGCGCACTGGGACGGACGGAATGATCAGGGCCGGATGGTTTCGAGCGGCACGTACTTCATGAAGCTCGAGGCGAATGGAGAGGCAGTCACAAGGAAGGTCAGTCTCTTGAAGTAGCGGGAGGACGCCGGCTCTACGCTGACCGCACAGCGGGACAGCGCCGGCTCTACCTGAACGCATCCGTGGGAGGGCGCTAGCTCTCCCCGAAGGTATTGAGGAAGCTGAGAAACGTGCCTACGTCAGAATAGTTCGTGGCGATCCCCAAGGATATGCGCACAGCTCCCGTGTCCTTGCTGTCTATGCACTGGCGGAATTCGTTCAGTGTGATCCTTGCGTTGACATCGGTGAAGCACTCGACTATCTCATCCCTCTCCAGGCCGAGCGCCATTTCTCCTGCTCCCGGGTTGCAGAAGCAGCCTGTGCGAAGCGATATCCCCCACTCGTTCGCCCGTTCCTCGACTGCCAGATGATCTATTGTGGCGCCATCTGCATCGTACACGTTGAAAGCTACGGTGGCGCCGCGGCATTTCATGTTCTCAGGACCGTAGATCTTCACAACAGGACGGCCCGTGCCGTGCCTGAGCTTGATCATCCGCTCAAGGAGCCAAGCGGTGAGACACGTCACACGTCTGTGTATGGTCTCGATGCCGACCGATTCGATGAAGTCAAGACCCCGTTCCACAGCCGGGAGACACACGTAGTTCGGCGTGCCGTCCTCGAACCTCGCCGCCCCCCCTGCCACAAGATGCTGGTCGGCCTGCACAGAGACCACGGTGATGGTTCCTCCCGAAAACCACGGACGGCGAAGCTTCCCCAGCGCTTCGCGCCGCGCGCTGAGCACACCAACACCTGTCGGATAACCGAACATCTTGTAGAACGAGACGCAGACATAGTCGGGATGCCAGCGGCGGAGATCGAGACTGTTCGTGGGCACAAACGCTGCCGCGTCCAAGAAGACGTCCCACCCCCTCGACTGCGCAAGCTCGATCCATCTCAGGGGATGCTGAACGCCTGAGAAGTTGGACTGAGCGGGATAGACGAAGAGCTTGTTCTCTGCTCCGGCGCCTTCGCTGAGAGCTCGTTCGACGATGTCGTCGGAGATGCACAGATCCGGGGGTACAACCGGAAGGTAGCGCGTGGTGGCAAGATCGGCCCGACTGAACTCACGAATCCCGTTCGCGGAGTTGTGATTGTCGAAACTGAGGAGAAGCTCGTCTCCATCGGAAAACGGATAGGCCTCCCCCACGAGCTTGAGCGCGTGGCTGGCGTTGGCGGTGAAGATGACCACGTATTCCTCGGGTGAAGCTCCGAAGAAACTGAGCACGCGGTTGCGGCATCGCTCAATCAGCTTGGTGGAGACCGACGACGTCGGATTTGAAGAATGCGGATTGCCCAGGACGTTGCCGAGCAGAAACTCAGCCTGCCGTCTCACTTGAGACTCGCCGTAGAGCCCCCCTCCAGTGTAGTCGAGATAGATATGGCCGAGCCTGTCCAGCCGTGCGAACTCGGTCGCCCGGAGCTCGTCGAGCGCGGCTGTCTCTCCATACTCTGGACACTGTTTGAGGAACGACTCGAAGCCGCGCGGTGGTTCACTCTCTCGCGCTGTGCTGTTGCGTACTGCCAAGAGAACTCCTCCGGAGATCAATGGGCTGGGCTTCAGGCTAGTTCATGTATCCAAGCGACTCGAGTTTCTGTAGCGTCTCTTCGTCTATGGTGACACCAAGCTCCTCGTGCGTGTAGATGACACGGCTCTCCTCGAATTCCTGCAGATCTCTTCTCATAAGAGCGCAGCGATCTCCGCGCGTAGACGCCAGCGAGTGGAGCTCGTCCGGGTCGACCACGAGATCGTAGAGTTCCTCGATGCCCGGTTCGGTCAGCACGTACTTCTCGTCCCCACGTATGACGGCCTTGAGGACGCGGCTACCGAACCACGGCGGGCTGCGGAGATCGGAGAAGTGCAGTCTATCCCCGGGAAGACCTCCTTCACCGCGTAGAGCCGAGAGCAGACTGATGCCCTGATCGACCTCGCTCGGGGCGAGCCCGACGAAGTCCCTCAGTGTCGGGAGGATGTCGAGGATGGAAACACGCTCCGCGACCCTCCGCCCTGCGGGGATCTCACCGGGACAATACACCACGAGCGGCACATCCAGGACTTCACTGTAGAGAGTCCTGCTGTGGTCCCAGTCGCCGTGATCCAGGAACTCCTCGCCGTGGTCGGAGGTGATGACGATCAGTGTGTTCGTGTCCCACTCCATGAGCTCAAACAGCTCACTGATCTTCTGGTCGACGTAGTTGATCTCGCTGTCGTAGGCGGAGATGGAATCCAGCAGCTCTCCCTCCGCCGGCTCGTACCAGGGCGACTGCTTCTCGTATGGTCTGTGGGGATCTATGTAGTGGAGATAGAGGAAGTACGGCTCTCGATCCTGGATCGCCGGAGCCCACCCCTTCACGGTGGCATTGACTGTCGCCGCTCCCTGGAAGTCCGTCTTCCGGAACTTCCCGAAACCCTCATCGAAGCCCTGCTCGTAGCTGACATTGATATTGTCGCTCACGGCCCATGTTGAGTACCCTGCTTCTCTCAGCACCTCGGCAACGGTCGTGGTCTCGTCAGGAATCCGATCCAGTGTGATCGTGGGATTCACCTGGCGCAGCATCTGGGTCGCGCGGAAGCCGGTGAGAACCCCGTGCTGTATCGGGTGAAGCGACGTCACAAGGGATGCGGTGGCTGGAGCGGTCCAGGATGATGTCGAGTGCGCGTGTTCAAAGACCACACCTTCCTCGGCCAGCCTGCTGAGGAAAGGAGCCGTGTTCTTCTCGTACCCGTGGAATGGAAGGTGATCCGTCCTGAGTGTATCGATCACGATGAGGACGATGTTGTGCCGTGGCTTTGAGACGATGCCGCAGGAAACTACGATGAATGCAAGAACGACGAGCAAGCCCGCCGCAACGAATCGTAGTATCCGCTTCATCTCTCCCCCCAGCTATCCAGTAGGTTCCTTCACCGGGATTCCGGCGATCCCAGACAGATTGCGAGTACATGGATGATGTTAGCCTAGGGATCGATGAACGTCAACGTTCTGAACGGTGAGCAGCCTTACTGCTGAGAACGCGCCGGGAAGCTAGAATCTCCGTTTGTAG
>JAUWBY010000139.1 GCA_030609605.1 Candidatus Eiseniibacteriota bacterium | reverse complement strand
ACCATCTCACGGAACTCGACGATGCGCGCCGTCCCATTCGGGTCCGTCGCGTAGCTTCCCTCAGGAACGCCGTAGTGGTATGGATCGTAGCCCCAGTTGTAGCCGTCGAGATCCCGCACGCGCGCCATCGCGCCCTGCTGCTCCTCCGAGTCACGCGCGAAGCCGGTGAGATCCCCTGGGCTCTCCTGTTCGTTCCTGTTCTCGTTGATGGTCGCAATGTCAAACGCCGGCAGCAGATGTATGTGGGTCACACCCGCCTCCGCAAGCCCTCTCAAGTGCTCCACCCCGTCCGACTCGACAGTGAAGGCTTTGAACGTGCCGGCGTATCCCTCCGGCACGGTGGGATCTGTTGCGCTGAAATCTCGCACGTGCAGCTCGTAAAGAACGATGTCCACAGGGAACTCGAGCGCCGATTTCTCTATCGTATCCCAGCCGTCGGGCTTCAGAGCCGAGTCGTCGAGGTCCACGATCAGCGTTCGCGAGCTGTTCATCGAGAGCCCGCGCGAATACGGGTCGGTCACGAGGCTCTGCTCGACCGAGCCGGTCTGATGCATGTAGACGCTTACCTCGTAAAGGTAGTACATGCCCTTCCAATCGGGGCGACCGGGCGACATCCAGACACCGGCGTCCTCGGTCATGGCGAGAACGTGGACCGGTTCGGGAACGTCACAGGACTCGTATATGTGGAGCCTCACGGCGTGCGCGGTCGGCGCCCACACGCGAAACGTCGGCAAGCCGTCCGCGTCCCACGAGAGACCCAGCGGCCCGTCGTAAGCGAAGATGTCGTCGAGCACGCCCGGGATCTGAACGCCAGTCGCATCGACAAGCCTCCCATCGGAGTCGACCACCGACATAGCAAGCTGGCCCTTCAGAAGCTCCGGCACGAGTCCCAACGCATCTTCGGGAAGCCTGAGCGCACCGAGACTCCTGAGGTGCGGAAAGCTACTCTTGATCTCGCTCGGCAGCCCGGTGTCGGAGGCCACAAGCTCGACCCTCTCCCCGCCGACCACGCCTTCCGATGTGAGTTCGAGCCGCCCCTCGGGAGATGAATGAAGGAAGTACCGGTGGCCTTCTCCTCTCTGCAGGCGCCATGCGATCGTGCTCTCATTGACCCAGTGTGCTCTCAACCGCGAGAGATCTCCGAGCGCGAGCGCGGCAACGTCCGGCGCCTCCGTGTAGATATTGGTCCTGCCCGAGACAAGCCAGATCTCATCGCCGTGCTCTGATAGCACAAGCGACATGTCCGGTCCCGGGTCCTTGCTGTCGCCGCGATGCACTATGAACCCGACCTTCAGAGCGCCGTCAGTGAGACCGATGTCCCAATAGACGCCGTATCCGTCGCGGCCCGATTGTTCGAACGGACTCATCCACTCGACGGACTCCGTCGTATCGTCCCAGAGGTGCAGACCCCACCCGGCATAGCCGGTCCTGGGACGGTGGTAGTGGATCCGTGCATGACCGTCGGCAAGCTCTGGGGCCTCGCCGAACTCCTCCTCGACCTTCGCCTCTCCGCCTACGATGCGAACAGCGTTCTGCCCTCCGTAGCCGTCATCTACATAGTCCTCCGCCTCGACATCGACCGGACCGCCGTCGAGCCATGTCTCCATGTTCCCCGGCCACTCGCCGTTGATGAAGAACTTGTAAGTGTGTTCACCTTGCTTGACGTCCAGAGTCAACGACCATAGACCGTCTTCGCCCTGCTCCATCGGCGATTCGCTCCAGTCGTTGAAGCTGCCCCGAACGGACACCGACTCCACCTGGAAACCCACAGGCGGTTCCAGCGTGAACGTCACGTCCGCGGCCGAGGCCGTGACGACGAACAGAACCGTACTCAGTAGCACGAGCGCGCTTAGCACGTGTGTGCCTCGCATGGTTACCTCCCGTTGTCGGGGAATCATGTCGTTGATATCGACGGTCAGTATAGCACGCCCCTGAAGCCTGGCGCCAAGAAGATGGGCCCCGCACACGTGGCGAGGCCCATGTCGCAGCTGATCCGATGCGTCGGGCTAGCTGATCGTCTCGAACATATCACCCTTCGTCCCGCAGATCGGGCACGTTCCGGGTGCTTCGCGCTCTGCCGTGAAGCCGCAGACCGGGCAGACATGGTACGAAAACTCGTCGCCGCCGGATCCGAGACTGTCCAGAAGTCCCTGGTACAGCTCCGCGTGCATCTTCTCGACTTCGTTCGCAAACCTGAAGGAACGGAGCGCTTCGTAGTGACCCTCCGCCTCCGCGGCCTCGATCATCTCAGGATACATCTTCGTGAACTCGTGCGTCTCGCCGGCGATCGCCTCTCTGAGGTTCTCCGCCGTGCCCTTGATGCCACCCCAGACCCTCAGATGATTGTGAGCGTGAACCGTCTCCGCGGCAGCGGCCGCCCGGAACAGCCGCGCAGCCTGCGGGTGCCCCTCATCATCAGCCTTCTTGGCAAAAGCAAGATAGCGCCTGTTCGCCTGTGACTCGCCTGCGAACGCGTCCATCAGAAAATCCTGTGCCTTTCCCATCATTTCCCTCCTGTGCTCGGGCGTCTTGGCCCGTACGACCGGGACCATGACACTCGTTCACCGTTCGGTCAGGGATTCGCCAAATGCCACCCTGCGTTTCAGCCTATTCGGATTCGGGAACAGGCGCAAGGATTCACTCCCGACCCGGCTTGCGCGCCGGCCTGCCTGGTGCTACCTTCGCAGCGCATCGAGAGCCGGCGGTGACAATGCGCACACGGGTTCAACTGTGTGGATGAAAGCAGACCGGCCTGTCCAGCGAAACCCACCGGGAGATGACGCATGAGCACGCCAAGACCGCTGTTCACACTACCTCTACGCACGCTGAGTCTGTTTCTCGTCCTGCTGGTCCTGCTCGTGGCCGGGCAATCCGGCGCCGCTGAGATCGTGATCGACGGCAGCTTCCACGACTGGGCAGATCTCGATCCAGTCTGGATCGATCCACCTGACGATGGTGGCGGCGTCGACTTCGGACGGTTGTGGGTCGCCGGTGACACGAACCGTCTCTACGTCTGTTTCGAGACTGGAAGAGAGACGGGCCTGCAGGGCGGAAACGCGATCAGGCTCTTCATCGATGCTGATGACGATCCGGAAACGGGTCGACTGGTCGACGGCATGGGTGTCGATCTCGAGTGGACCTTCGGGAAGCGTGAGGGATGCATTCATCGTCCACATGGCGTGAAGGAGTACTCGCGCATCGAACAGTCGGATATCGGCCTCAGGCAAGGACCGACCGTAACATCCGACATCTTCGAGGTCTCCTTCACGCGCTCACTGCCGTCTCTCCGACTCGGCAGCGTGGTCCGGATCGCCCTCTATGATAGCGGCGCACAAGGCGGCGACCGCCTTCCGGATACGGGGCCCGGAGTGGTCGTGGCGCTTGCGGATACGGCACCCGGAGCGGTCGTGGCGCTCACGGATACGGGGCCCGGAGCGGTCGTGACGCTCACGGACATCACACACCTGCACGGCGAAGGAGCGACGCTCGCTCGACACGATCATCGCGACCTGCGCGTGTTGACGTACAACGTTCTCTTCGACGGGCTCTTCAAGCGGCCAGCACCGTTCAGACGGATCTTGAGGGCGATCGACCCGGACGTCATCTGCTTTCAGGAGCTCTGGTCGCACTCCGCGCAGCAGACTGTGGACCAGGTCTCCCTCGCGCTTCCCGGCGCCAGCTGGCACGGGGGCAACACCGAGGACGGGATGATCGTGAGCAGGTATCCCATCATAACGGGACAATCGATCGACGGCGCCGGCAACTACTGGGCGTTGATCGATCTTCCGGACAGCCTCTACAGTATCGATCTGTCTATCGTGAGCGCGCACCCGCCGTGTTGCGACAACGAAGATGGACGACAGGAAGAGTTGGACGGGATCGCCGCGTGGATGCGGGAGATCCAGACGCCGGGCGGTGTTGAGATCGCGCCGGGGACGTTCATCGTGATCGCCGGGGACATGAATCTCGTAGGAAGCTACCGCCAGGTCGAGACGCTCGTCTCAGGGACGATCGTCGACGAGAAACGGTTTGGACCATCACACCATGCCGATTGGGACGGCACCGCCCTCACGGACGCGGCTCCCCGCCATCTCAGTGGGCGCGAGGCGTACACGTGGAGAGACGACCGGAGTTCCTTCGCACCCGGCCGCCTCGACTACATCGTCTACTCCGACAGCATCGCTCGGTTGACGAACGCCTTCGTCCTCTGGACGGAGGACCTGGACCAGGCGACTCTCGCTTCCTACGAATTGGAGGCAGAAGACACGCGCAAGGCGTCGGATCATTTGCCCGTCGTCGCCGACTTCGCCCTGCCTTCTAGCGCGACTCCTCCCGCTGCGCAAGATTGAAGAGCAGAAGCCGGATGATCATTGTCTGATCGTCTGCAGGCATCTCCGTAACGCCTTCGGCGAGCGCACGGAGCGTCGCCGCGTCGGGCAATCCTGTCGGCTCAAGTCCCTCCGCTTCCTGGAATTCAGTGAGCGCCCGGGAGGCCTCCTCGTCCCACTCCCCGGAGCCATAGGTGACATCCTGACCGAGCGAGGCCATGACCACCTTCACGAGAACCTTCTCGAGATAGCTGAGCTCGATAGGAAGCACTGCATCAGCCAGTTCGATCTGCTCCGGGTCATCAACGACGATCTGGACTTTTCCCTGATAAGTCACGATGGTCCCGGTGACACAAATGCGACGTCCATCGAAGAGTGCCTCCGGTGAACGTTCGAACAAGTCTCTTGTCGAGCCCCAGATGACAACGGTGAACGGCTGGTCGGGGTACGGCTTGCCCAGATTCAGAAACGTTGGTCTCCCCTTGGACCGGGAAAGATACGCCGCGCTTTTCACCACGCCGCAGACCGTTGCGTATTCACCAATATGTCCCCCCGCCTCGGCGGCGGAGATACCGGGTGTCGTGCCTGCCACGGCCCCACCTTCCAGACCACCCGTTGTCAGAACAATCACGAGAGCTGCGATCACCGTGAATCCGACGAAGACACCGCGTGGCTGTTTCATGCTCTGCCCCTTTGCGAGGTGTAAAACGCGTGGACGGATACGCTGACCGCCCATCTCCCGACGCACAGTACGACTCTCACGGGACCAAGGCAAGCCGGAAGGAACAGCGCCCCTTTGGCAGAAGACCCAGGCACGCTCGTGAAACCTGAAGCGGAGAGTGCAATCGAAAGAGATGGGGAATCATGCCCCGAAACGTGGTACAATGATACTAGAAGCTGTCATGTATCTATTGGGCGTCTGTTTCGCCCCCAGCGCGGAGGGTCTCCTTGCATCGAAGAACTTGTTCCCACTCGAAACTGCTCACGATCGCAGTCCTGACAGTAACTCTGTCTGCCGCGTCCACGGTACCAGCTCTGGCCCGACCGGCCACGCAGATCTCGAAACTCGAGGAACTGGCGGAGCGGCTTGAGACCCGATTGGCATCGCTTCGCGGTGAGCTCTTCTCGAGACTGAGCGAGACCGAGACCGGCCCGCAGGCCGCGCTCAACGCTGATAGGGATATCGAGCTAATGTTCGTCGACGAGACCGGCAAACCCCGCTTCTACGAAACCGACAATCTCACCGCGGCGGAGACCGTATCGGCTGACGAGGTCTGGCCCGGCGGATCGGCGGGGCTCTCGCTCACCGGCTCCGGAACCGTGCTTGGAGAACTGGGCGTGTGGGACGCAGGCGGTGTACTGCTCAGTCACCAGGAGTTCACGGGGCGCGCAACTCAGATCGACTCCCCCGGCGGGACGCACTATCACTCCACACACGTCGCCGGCACGATGATCGCCGTAGGCGTCGAGACGGCCGCGCACGGCATGTCGTGCGCGGCCACGATCGCCGCCTACGATTGGAACGACGCCGACTCCGAGATGGCCCTGGCGGGAGCAGCCGGCATGAACGTCTCCAACCACTCGTACGGATTCGTCACGGGATGGCGGTGGGGATGGGCATCATCGGACTGGTACTGGTTCGGCGACACGGACATCAGCGAGGTGGAGGACTACGGGTTCGGCTACTACGGCGGGAGCGCGCAAGCGTGGGATCAGATAGCCTACGACGCCCCTTACTACACGATCTGCAAATCGGCCGGCAACGACCGAAACGACGACGGACCGGACCCGGGAGACGGGCACTACGCCTGGGACAACGACATAGAGGATTGGGTCTGGTGCACAACTACGCGGAGGGCCGACGGCTGGGACAACGGCTACGACACGGTCTCCTGGCTCACGACCGCAAAAAGCGTAATCACAGT
>JAUWBY010000140.1 GCA_030609605.1 Candidatus Eiseniibacteriota bacterium | reverse complement strand
GACCTGTCCGCATCTTCTGCTTCTGGATGAGGAAAAGCTCGCGGCCGCGGACGGCCAGCGCTTCGCAACCTGTCCGCCCATCCGCTCCGACGTTCACCGCGAGGAGCTCTGGGATGCGCTCGAAGAAGAACTTATCCAGGTAGTGGCAACCGACCACGCCGAGTTCATGGCCGAAGCCAAGGATGAGGGAGCGGCAGACTTCAGGAAGATACCGATGGGCGTCCCTGGTATCGGTACGCTTCTTCCACTTATGTGGCAATACGGAGTCTTGGAGGGGAGGCTGACGGAGAATGAACTCGTCGATCTTCTGAGCACGCATCCTGCCGAGATCTTCGGGTTCTGTCCGGAGAAGGGAACGCTGTCGCCGGAAACGGACGCCGACATCGTCATCTTTGATCCGTCTCTCAAGGTGACGATCTCTCCGGATGTCCTCCACGGATACACCGACTACTCACCCTACGACGGCTTGCAGGTCACAGGCTGGCCCGTCTGTACGATGGTTCGCGGCAACTGGGTGGTAAGAGACCGCGAGCTCGTGGGAAGCCACGAGCTCGGATCGTTCATCAAACGCGGCAAGGTCTGTCAGCGACCGGGGCATCGGGCGAAATAGGGGCGCCCGTGCGCGGCGTTCTCGACAGCGGCCCTGATGGAAGCCGCGTTGGTGGTTGCATCCACGCGGGCGGTCGTAGCTGCACTACTGTTGCAGTTGCACTACTTCAGAAGAACGGCCTTTGTCGTCGTGCTCCCATCAACCGTTGTCAGTCTGAAGAAGTAGACACCGGTAGCGACATCATCCCCGCAAGCGTCGGTTCCCAGCCAGATGACCTCGTGGTCGCCGGCGCTATGCTCGCCGTCTTCCAGGATCGTCACGAGTCTTCCAGTCACATCGTAGACCGACAATCTGACGTCCGAAGGCGACGGCAGGTTGTAGACGATCGTTGTCTTTGGATTGAACGGGTTCGGGTAGCAGTCGAGACGGGCCCGCGGCTCGAATGGCTCCTCAGGCACGTCGGTGGACTCGGAGGTGATCTGTGGCTGCACGGCAAGGCAGTTCGCGTTCGTGCCGCCGGAGACCACGAATGAGTCCTTGAGCGTATTGTCGGAGAGCTGGATGATGTAGACCTTCGTTACGGCGGAGAGAAGAGTCCCACCTGCAATGAACGCGAATCCCTCCGAGTCGAGGATGTCGACATCACGCGGGTCGGCATACTGCTCCAGGAACACCGCGGTCGTCGACCAGTCGCTCGTGTCGATGACGTATACGTTGGAATCATCCTCGCACGCGACGACGATCCTGGAGCCGTCGAGCGTCACGTCTATGCCCCACGGGTCGTCGCCGACATCGATCGTCGTGATCTCCGTGAGCGTGGCCTGGTCTATGACACGGACCTGGTCGGTCCCCCTGTCCGTGACATAGATGTACCGACCATCCGGGTCGACGACCAGCTGCCAGAGGCTGTTGCCGATGTCGACCTTGTTCAGTACTTCCGAGCCGTCCTCGGCGATCTCGTAGAGGAAGTCCCCGTACCAGTCGACCGCGTATATGTTCTTGCTCACCGGGTCGAGGGCGAGTTGCCCCGGGCCGTCGGAGGACCCGCCCGCGCCGGCAATGCACGGGAGCGAGCCGGTGACGGCGTACGTAGCGGTGTCAATGATGTAGATGACGTCGTCGTCGCGGCTGGCTGCCATGACGAACGAGCTGTCATCCGAGAAAACAATAGAGTTGAGATACTCCCCGACCGCGAAGCTGTGTGTTATGTGATTTGTGGCTGTCTCTATGACCACAACTGCGTCACCGCTGGCGCCGGCGATCCAGATCTCCGAGCCATCCGGCTTCATAGTGCAGTCATAGGCGTAGTCGCCGTCAGGAAGGAGATCGATGGGCGCGCCCTGGGAGTAGGAGTTGACGTCGAACGGCACACACGTCTCGGACGTCGTGCAGGCCACGTAGCCGTCGTTGGCTCCGGAGAACGCAACGGCCGGGATGGAGAGAACCACAGCAGCCAGAGCGAGAAGACACAGTGATCTCATTTGAGCACCTCCGGTCTATGTGGGTGGGCCAGTGGGGTGTCGGGGAAGGATGGGAGGCAGCAGCCCCACGAGGTCGAGACTACAGTACCGTCATTATATCAGGAAGAATCAGGTCATGCGAGCTTTCAGGAGTGCTTCTCGGCCCGAATCACGTTGACATCGAGAAGAGCTGCATCTAAACTTAGAAGCTCGGAAAGTGCCCTTCGCTAGGGCACATTCCAGGGATTCAGGTGCGGTACGGGGTGTCGGCGCGGAGCGTGTCGAACCGTTGTGTTGGTTTATCCAGGAGCGCGAGATTGCCTGATGTCACGAGGATCCTGAGTGGGGGAACCATTTTCACGGGTGGATCTGAACCGGTGGTCATCAAAGGCGGAGCGGTCGCTTTTGATGGCGATCGGATCGTGGCCGTTGGCCCTGTCTCGGAGGTTGTCTCCGGGCAACGTGGTGCAGAAGTGATCGACGCGAGTGGCAAGCTTGTCATGCCGGGGTTCATAAACGGTCACACGCACCTCTACAGTGCATTGGCGCGTGGCCTCATGGCCGACATCGCACCGTCCGCCAACTTCGTCGAGATACTCGAACACCTCTGGTGGAAGCTTGATCGCGCCCTGACACACGAGCACACTTGGTACTCGGCAGCCACAGGCGCCCTCGATCTCGTGCGGAGCGGCACGACGACCATCATCGATCACCATGCCAGCCAAGTGAGCGTCACCGACAGCCTGGCCAACGTGGCGGAGGCGCTTGAGGAGATCGGAATCCGCGCGAATCTCTGCTTCGAAATCTCCGACAGGAACGGAGAGACGAAGCGGGAAGAGGGGCTTGCCGAGAGCGAAGCGTTCATCCAGGAGCTGGCGGCGTCAGCGGAATCATTGGGTTCCACGAGCGGTGGTGCTGAGAACCGAGGTGCTGAGAGCCGTGGTGCTGAGAGCCGTGGTGCTGAGAACGGCGGTGGTGCCGAGGACGACGGTGGTGGAGATGGTGTGGGGCTCCTGACGGCAAGCGTAGGACTCCACGCGAGCTTCACCGTTGATGACGACACATTGGACCGGGCCGGGGGAATCGCTCGGGACGCCGGAGTCGGCTGTCATATACACGTGGCGGAAGATCGGGCGGATGTTGAGGACAGCCTGAGACGTTCCGGGAAGCGTGTTGTCGAGCGACTGCACGAGCACGGCATCCTTGGGGAGAAAACAATCGCGGCGCACTGTATCCACATCAGCGAGCACGAGCGGGACATCCTGGCGGACACGGAGACGATCGTCGTTCACAACCCGCAGTCCAATATGAACAACGCGGTCGGATGCACCGACGTCCCGGGGATGCTCGAGGCGGGAGTGCTCGTCGGGCTGGGGACGGACGGATTCACAGGGAGCATGTTCGACGAGATGAAGGTTGCCAACCTGATCCACCGGCACCAGGCAGGCGACCCTCGGGTGGGGCACGATGTCGCCGAGCGGCTCTGCCTCAGGAACAACGCGGTGATCGGGTCCCGCCTTGTGAACGGCACGGTCGGCGAGCTCTCAGCCGGATCGCTCGCGGACATCATCGTCCTCGACTACGATCCGCCGACTCCGCTCGAGGCGGAGAACTTCACGGGACACGTGATATTCGGATTGACCGGATGGATGGTCGAGACAGTGATCATCGGCGGACGGGATATCATGCGGGATCGGGAATTCACAACGGTTGATGCACCAGGTACGGCAGCGCGGGCGAGAGAGCTCGCGCGCGATCTCTGGAGCCGGATGTAGCAGACGGGAGAACGTGTGAGGGGAGCAAGGGTCACAGCGCTCGAGTGCGCGAAGTGTGGGCGCGAGTACGCGCCCAACGAGGTTCGGTTCACGTGTCCTGAGTGTGGCGTGGAAGGCATCCTCGATGTCCTCTATGACTATGACGAGATCGCGTCTCGTTTCACCAGGGAGGATCTCTCCCGTTCGGACGAGCCGTCCCACTGGCGCTATCTGCCGCTGATGCCTGTCGAGTCCCTTGAGCACGCGCCGCCGCTCCGAGTCGGTTGGACACCCTTGTATCACGTGAAAGGCGTGCTCGGGCTGTCGGAGCTCTACATCAAGGATGACAGCCTCAACCCGACAGCGTCTCTCAAGGACCGGGCGACCTCGGTCGCCATGGCGAGAGCAACTCAGGAGGGCGTGAAAGCCGTATCCGCGGCCTCAACCGGCAACGCGGGATGCTCGCTGGCGGGCTTCGCAGCGGCAAGCCGGGTGCCGTGCTACATCTTTGTTCCAAGAACGGCCCCGCGCCCGAAGGTGGCGCAGCTTCTTGTCTACGGCGCGACCGTCTTCACCGTCGACGGAAGCTACGATGATGCCTTCGATCTCGCAAACAAGGCGATTGAGCGTTATGGCTGGTACAATCGCTGTTGCGCTGTGAATCCCTACCTCGTCGAGGGCAAGAAGACGGTGGCGTTCGAGATATGCGAGCAGCTCGATTTCCAGGCTCCCGACAGAGTGTTCGTTCCTGTTGGTGACGGTTGCATTATGAGCGGGACGTACAAGGGATTCGCTGAGTTCCTGAAGCTGGGGTTCATCGACAAGATGCCCAAGCTCATCGGCGTTCAGGCCGAGGGCGCGAGTCCGGTGAAGCAGGTATTCGAGAACGGAGGCGAACTCGTGCCGTGCAGTGCGTGCACGATCGCGGACAGTATTGCAGTCGGCCATCCGAGGAACTGGCGGAAGGCCGTACGGGGAATCACAGCGAGTGGTGGAACGGTTATGACCGTGACAGATGATGAGATAGTCGGGGCCATTCGTGAGCTGGCGCAGGGGACCGGCATCTTTGGCGAGCCGGCGGGCGTGACGGCCTTCGCAGGCCTCACCAAAGCTGTTCGGGAAGGGATGGTCGAGCCGGATGAGAGGATCGCGGTCCTGATGACGGGAAGCGGTCTCAAGGACACCGAAGCGGCGATGAAGTCGATCGGTGAGCCGCTGGCGATAGGACAGTCGCTGGACGATGTCGAGCGGGCTCTTGGAGAGTGAATGGATGCAGGTCATTCTCACAGTGAACGGGCGAGAGCGGACAGCCGAAGTCCTGCCCGCGACGACGCTCCTTGAACTTCTGCGCGAGCACCTCGGTCTCAGAGGAACCAAGTGTGGCTGTGGGAACGGGGAATGCGGCGCCTGCACCGTCATTCTCGACGGCGAACCTGTGACTTCGTGTCTTGTCTTTGCCGCGCAGTGCAATGGCCGGGAGGTCGTAACGATAGAAGGATTGAGCGGAGAGAGCGGAGAGCTCGACCGCATTCAGCGGGCGTTCATCGAGACAGGGGCCGTGCAGTGCGGGTACTGCACACCCGGCATGATAATGTCGGCCGCAGCGCTTCTTTCGAAGAAGCCGCATCCCTCGCGCGAGGAGATCGCGGAGGCACTGTCGGGGAACCTCTGCAGATGCACCGGCTATGTGAAGATCGTGGATGCAGTCGAGGCCGCATCGCGCACGGAGGAGTAACAAATGGAGTATCTCGAAAGCAAAGATCTGATCTTCATTAGACTTCATCAGGATGAAGAACTGTTCGACTGCCTGAAGGAAGTGTGTGTCGCCTGCGATGTCAAGGTAGGGGTGGTGCTGTCGGGGATTGGGATGCTGAAGCAGGCGGAGCTCAACTTCTTCAAGAAGCGGGGCGAGTACTCGCAGGTGCTTTTCCCTGAACCACTCGAACTTGTATCGCTTTCGGGGAACATCATCTTCCAGGGCGGAGAGCACATGTTCCATCTGCACGCTGTCCTGGCGCGGCCGAACAAGAACGCAGTCGGCGGGCACCTCTCGAAGGGGAAGGTGAACGTAACGAACGAGATCGTCATTCTGAAATCGGACGCACCCTTGAGGCGAGAGCTTGACCCTGCAACAGGCCTCAAGTCCCTGAGTCTTAGATAGGAGAGCACGATGAGTCCCACCCCGACAGAACTGAGGGGCATAGCCAAGGCTGTTCGACGTGACATTCTCACGATGCTGCTGGAGGCCGGCTCCGGTCACCCGGGAGGATCGCTCTCAGCTACCGACATCATCACCGCTCTGTACTGGGAAGTAATGAACATCAGACCGGACAGACCGGTATGGGAAGAGCGCGATCGCTTCATCCTTTCCAAGGCGCACGCCGCTCCGGCGCTCTACGCTGCTCTGGCGCGGCGCGGCTACTTCGACGTGGCGGAACTCCTGACCTTCCGGAAGCTGAAGTCGAAACTCCAGGGCTT
>JAUWBY010000129.1 GCA_030609605.1 Candidatus Eiseniibacteriota bacterium | reverse complement strand
GGCTGCGTTTGCCACCAGCGCCTCGCGGCGCGCGGCACCGGTTCCTCGGAGCGGCACACCGTTCTCGGCCCGAACCATCCGTCGGTAGCGCGCCTCTCGCCGAATCTGCTCGACGATCATTGCACGGAGACCCGGTTCCTCATTCGGCACCTCGTCACCCACTTGATCCCGAGCGCCCATGAGATAGAGCATCTCATCCCGGATATCCCGTTCTGTGGTCCTCATGTTCTTGCGCCGCTGTGTCAGGACCATGTTACCCACGACGATCGCCGCGACGTAGCTCAGAAGGACATACGCAACACCATGTACGGCTGAGAGACCAAGCATCTGGCCGCCGAAGAAGATGGTCACTCCCCAGAGTACTATCACGGTTCTCCGTGGACTCAGACCGAACCGGATCAGACGGTGGTGCACGTGAGAGCGATCGGGGGTCATGATGCCCCTCCCCAACCGCCGCCTCCGGAGGATCGAGGTCACGACATCGAAGATCGGCACCGCCATGCATGCTGCTGCCACAAGAAGCGCCGTGCTCGCTGCGTCGCTTCGCGCGCCGACAACGGCTCCCCCTGCAAGGAGAAACCCCAGCATCATGCTACCGGCGTCCCCCAGATAGACATTGCCACTCCTGAAGTTGTGCATGAGGAAGCCGCCCGTTGCACCGAACAGCCCTGCGGCCAGGAAGAAAAGAGGTGCATTGCCGTTCACGGCGCCGACGACGAAAAGAGCCAACGCCGTCACCCCGGCGATACCCCCGGCAAGACCGTCCAGCCCATCGATCAGATTGAGGGCGTTCATGAAGGCCACAAACCAGAAGACCGTCAGTGGAAACCCGATCCAGCCGAGGTCGTACGTCGGCCCCACCACGAAGCGGATATGGGTGATGCCGACTCCACCGGCCACGACGGCAGCAGCTATGATCGTCTGAGCAATCAGCTTCGTCCGCGGCCTGAGATTGACGCGGTCATCCACCATTCCCAGGACCACTATCGCCGATCCCCCCAAGAGGAGAACCTGCACCTTGTGGACGAGTTCGGAAGAAGCTCCAGCGAGAAGATGCCGCGATGCGACCATGGCGGCCGCGAATGCCACAAAGATGATTATGCCGCCCGTAGTCGGCACAGGCCGCGCCCTGACACGCCGGGAACTCGGCAGGTCGGCCAGCCCGAGCTTCAGCCCGAGCTTCGATGCTGGAGGTATCAGCAGCCATGCGAGACCGCCGGCCATTCCAGCTGTGGCAAGTGCGTAGAGAATGCTAGCCAAGTTCTGTATTCTATCCTTTCAGAATTCTTAGACGAAGTCCAAAGAACATAGCACACCCCTGTCGACTGTAAAGCCTAAACAGTGCCAAAGACACGAGAGCTAGGCCTGCAGGGCTAGCGAAATGGGATTCATTATCCTGAATCGCCCCACTAGCAGGCGTGATTTCCATCTTTGTCTTCGAAACTGTGCGTGCACCCGCCACTGCTCACTGATCGAGCCGAAGACGTCGCATTGGGTGATATGAGACAGTAAGGATAGCTGCAAGACCTGTTCCGTGTGTTGTGTAATCGACGCAATTCTCATGCACCGCCACCGCGGGTCCAGATCCACCCTGCTCCAGAAACCCAGATCGAACCGGTCCAGCACGTATTCGAGGCCTCTGGCATACCTGTCAAGCAGCACGCGAGTCCCCTGGTCACCATCCAGAGCGGCGAAGTCGGAAAGGGCGAACATCGCCCTTGCGTGCCCCCCGAATGTCATCGATGGGCGTCCAACGATCGGATACTCCTCTGCGAACGCCATAGTTTCGAGTCCACCCTCGTACCCCTCTTCGCCCACCTCCCGAAGGAAACCTCCATCTTCAACCGGTGTCGCAAAACCGATCATAGCGCGCCTGGCGCACTCAATCGCACCGTCCATGCCCAGGAGGGTTCCGGCTCGCACGAGCACAGCGATGCACTCAGCCTGGACCGACCCGGAGAACCATCCATCGCTCAGTTCCCCGCGAAACACCCGAGGAACGTCGGGCATCGGCCATCCAAGGAAGCCTCGAGGCTCCTCCTCGTGATTATCAATGAGCCACCGCGCAATTCGTTCGAAATCCGCACGCTTCTCCCGATTTCCATTCTCGAGATAGAGTTCAAGACAGGCGAGAGCCGACCGAGCCATGAGCCACGGGGAGCGCGTTACCTCCGCTCTTCGGCTCCTGGTCAGCGGAAGACCCCGCTCGTCCCACGACTCGCGGCGGTCCGCGAACGACGCGTACGCGAGGTGGTACCCTCTGGGCGATTTCAGATCGACGAATTTACCCGCGACAGCTCCCGACATCGCGGCGCTCCCTCCACTAGCCGGCGTTCACGAACTCGAGGATTGTCGTTGCGACATGGTCCTTCTCCGCATCGGTCAGAAGGGAGAAGATGGGGATGGAGAGCGTCTCACGCGACGCCTTCTCCGACTCGGGCATGTTTCCCTCTCCGTATCCGAGTGACGCGAAGCACTTCTGAAGATGAAGAGAGAGTGGGTAGTAGATCGCGTTACCGATGCCTTGCTCCTTCAGATGCGCGCGGAGCCCGTCGCGGTCGGTGACGCGGATGATATATTGATTGTAGATATGACGGTTGCCCTCTTCGAGATGGGGTGTCATCACCGGCGACCCCGAGAACCGCTCATTGTAGTACTCGGCGTTTGCCGAGCGCCCGTTGCTCCAATCGTCCAAGTGCCCAAGTTTGACCATGAGAACGACTGCCTGGAGCGCATCGAGCCGGCTGTTCATGCCGATCGTCCAGTGGTGGTAGAGCTCTGTCTGCCCGTGCTCCCTCAGGCTCACGAGAAGGTCGGCTTTCTCGTCGTTGTCGGTAACGATCATGCCACCGTCACCATAGCCTCCGAGGTTCTTGCTCGGGAAGAAGCTGAAGCAGCCCATGTGTCCGAGCGATCCCGCCCGACGCCCCTTGTATTCAGCACCGATGGCCTGCGCGGCGTCCTCGATGACAACCAGATCATGCTTCGCTGCGATCTCCATGATCGGATCCATATCCGCGCACTGACCATAGAGGTGAATGGGCATGATGGCCTTCGTCCGCTTGGTGATTGCTGCTTCGATCTTCGCCGGATCCATGTTGTACGAAACGGGATCTATGTCCACGAAGACAGGCGTTGCGCCACTTCTTGAGATGGATCCCGCCGTCGCGAAGAAAGTGTAGGGGGTTGTGATGACCTCATCGCCGTCGCTGATGCCGTACGCCATCAATGCGAGAAGGAGCGCGTCGGTGCCTGATGCCACTCCGACCGCCCTCTTCGCCCCGCTGTACTCCGCAACAAGCTCCTCGAACCGCGCCACGTTTGGACCGAGCTTGAAGCCCTGGGTCTCCAGAACCTCGGCAACGCTCGCATCGATCTCGTTCTTGATGGTCTTGTACTGTCGCTTAAGGTCGAGAAGTGGTACGTTCATGATTCAGAATCCTCTCACTTTCGCCTGCCAGCACTGACGCTATCCGCTCGGATGCGCTCCCATCCCACAGCTCCGGGAGAGGCGCGGACGGCCTAGCGTGATCGCTCAGTGCCGTTCGCGCTGCGTTCACTATCGCGGACCGGGCCGTACCCACGAGCTTGTTGGTTCCCTGCGTGATCGTGATGGGGCGCTCCGTGTTGTCTCTCAGTGTGAGACACGGAACACCGAGAACTGTCGTCTCCTCCTGCACGCCTCCGGAATCCGTCATCACGAACCCGGCCCAGCGTTCAAGCGCCAAGAAATCGAGATACGGGAGCGGATCGATGATCTGCAGGTTTGTCGCGCCGGCGATGATGTCCGCGACTCCCACTCTCTTCATGCGCGCCCGGCTCCGGGGATGTGCCGGATAGATCACCGGGATGTCCCGACTGATTTCCACAACGGCGCTCATGATTTCCCTCAGGACCTCTGGCAGGTCTACGTTCCCCGGCCGGTGAAGCGTCAGAAGGGCAAAACCCCGCTCACGTAGTCCGAATCTATCCATGAGACCGCGGCGCTCGGCGGTCTTCTCTCGGAATCGCAGGAGTGTGTCGACCATGACATTGCCGACGAAGTAGATGTCGTTCTCGCTCCTCCCCTCACGGATCAGATTCTCGTCTGCGTCCCGCGAAGGCGTGAGCAGAAGCGCCGACACGGCATCTGTGAGAACCCTATTGATCTCCTCAGGCATCAACCAGTCGTTGCTGCGGAGCCCCGCCTCGACATGAGCGACCGGGACGCCCCGCTTGATAGCCACGAGGGAACAGGCAAGCGTCGAGTTCACATCCCCGACGACGATAACGAGGTCAAAAGCGACCTCATCAAGCAACTCGTCGAAGGCAATCATCACACGCCCCGTCTGCGCGGCATGAGAACCGGATCCTACCGCCAGATTGAAGTCAGGATCGGCAATTCCCAGATCTCTGAAGAAGCTGGCAGACATGAGGTCATCGTAGTGCTGCCCCGTATGGACAACACTTGTAGAGAACTCGCTGTGCCTCTTCAAAGACCGCAGGAGCGGGGCGATCTTCACGAAGTTGGGGCGCGCACCGGCGACAAGCGCAATTCGCATGTCTCGAAGTCTCCCTAATGGTGTGTTCCACGTGCAGATTCCCTGATAGCAGGAACCGAAGGACGAGGCAACAGCAAAGTACGCACTGTCGCCTCCCTTGGTGTTGACAATAGAACTGGTTCAAGAATAAGATACTTCCAAGTAGCATCATACTCACACGAAAAGGTGGTACCCGATAGTGATAGGATGGACAAGCGACAATTCTCTTCGCGAGGGCACTCGCATCGCTCTCGTCTCAAACACGTCTTGGTATCTACTGAACTTCAGAAGCAACCTCATCAGAAGACTCGCCGACCTTGGTCTCTCTGTGACGGCGATTGCCCCGGACAATCTACACGAAGAGGCTGTGCGGTCCGCAGGAGCCGAGTTTCTGCTCTGGCGCCTGGACCGACGCAGCACATCACTCGTGTCGAACGCTGCTGCTCTTGCGAGCATCCTCAACATCTACCTGACACTCCACCCCGATCTCGTGCACCATTTCACCATCAAGCCTGTCATTCTGGGAGGCACGGCAGCACGCACCCTCAGGATTCGCGGCATCGTGCAGGCCATCACAGGACTCGGACATGCTTTCTCTCGGTCAAGCGCGTTGGAGCGCACCGCACTCACAGGATACCGGTTCGCACTCCGCGGCCGTGCGTACACCGTCTTTCAGAACAACAATGACATGGAGAAGCTTCTTTCCTCGGGTGTTCTCGCGCGTTCCAGATGTCGCCTCATTCGCGGCTCCGGAGTTGACGTGGAGCGCTTCGTGAACATCCCGCTTCCGCCAGCAGGCGCCCCGGTCACATTCCTCATGTCGTCGCGCATGCTCTGGGCGAAGGGCGTACGCGAGTTCGCCGAAGCCGCAGCGCTCGTGCGTAAACGTCTGCCGAATACCCGCTTTCTGCTGGTCGGTGCACCCGATGAGGGATCTCCGGACGCGATTCCGGTTGAATGGCTCGAGAACCTCACTCGCTCGGGAATTGTGGAGTGGCGCCCGTTCACAACGAAGATCGAACCATTGCTTGCAGAGTCGCACGTCGTAGTTCTGCCCTCAATCCGCGAGGGGCTTCCGAAGAGCCTGCTCGAAGGTGCGGCCGCACGAAGAGCTCTCATCGCATCGGACGCTCCGGGCTGCCGTGAGATCACGCTGGACGGTGCCACAGGGCTCCTCGTGCCGATCGCAAATTCTCCAGCGCTCGCCGAGGCCATGATCCACCTCGCCGAGTCGCCAGACCTCAGGGCCAGCTATGGAGAGACGGCGCAGAACCTCGCCTGCCGCGAGTTCGCCTCAGAGATCATCGTCGAGCAGACGCTCGCGCTTTACAGGGAGGCGCTCTCGTGACGGACACGCAGTCCCGCGAGCTCAAGGTTGTGCACGTAATCGGCGGACTCGGCGCCGGCGGGGCGGAGTGGATGCTCTATCGCTTGGTCCGCACCCTCACAAGGAAAGGAATCGACTCATCCGTCATCTCGCTCACAGACGCCGGGACCATCGGGCCACTGATCGAGGAACTCGGTTTCAATCTCGCGTGTCTCGGACTCCCGCGAGGGCGGGTTACACCATCGGTATTCCTGCGCCTGAGATCGATTCTCAAGTCTGCCAGACCCGATGTCGTTCAGACTTGGATGTATCACTCGGATCTTCTCGGCGGTCTCGCCGCACGCACGACCGGCGGCATTCCTGTTGTCTGGGGAATACACCACACGACGCACGACCGGTCGACGACGAAGAGACGCACCTTTGCTGTCGTCCGTGCATGCTCGACTGTATCGCGATGGCTTCCGCGCCGCATCATCTGCTGCTCGAATGCATCACTGCACACACACTTGGAGCTCGGCTACCCTGAGAACCGCATGATCGTGATTCCCAATGGATTTGACCTGGACGAGTTTTCACCGACGAACGCGGACTCTGCGCGGCTCCGCGACGAGTTCGGCATTCCGCCTAGCGCACCACTCGTCGCGCACATAGGTCGATTCCATCCCCAGAAGGATCACCGCACGCTCCTCGGCGCGATAGCACTTCTGCGACGCCAGCACGCCGACATCCAC
>JAUWBY010000118.1 GCA_030609605.1 Candidatus Eiseniibacteriota bacterium | reverse complement strand
ATCTCCCCGATGGAGATGGTCCCGTAATACGTCATCAGAGCCAGAACGATCATCAGAAACGGAACCTCGTAGCCCAGCGCAAGAATGAGCTTTCGTGAGATACCGATGCTGACGTTCGGGTTGGCCGCCTCGCCTCCGCTGAGCGCGATGCCGAGCGGGCCCAGCAGCATCAGGTAGAGCACCACGAGAAATCCACCGGAGCTGCTGAGCGGGGCCGTGCCACCCAGCGGCATGAAGAGCACGACGATGAAGGAACTCGCCAGCGAGAGGACGACACCAAGATCGAACAGCGGGCCGTGGCTCACGCTCTTCTGAGTGAACTGCCGGAGGATGTCGATTAGCGGCTGGTACAGAGGAGGACCGACCCGCCACTGGATCCTGGCCATGAACCTCCTGGACAACCCGAGGAAGAACAGACCGACCGCGAGCGCCATGAGCGGTGAGAGAACGAACCACAGAATCCGCATTACCAAGGACTCCACGCTATCTGGACGAAGATCAGAACTGCCAGGAACACCAGGATGTACATCACGTAGTCACCGACGTAGCCGGTGTAGATGCGTCTCAGGCCGTCACCGAGCCCGCGGACCCATCCAGCGAGCCGCATGTAGAACGAGTCAACGAGATCCTTCAGGTACGGAGCCATCATCCGACGAAGCGGGGCGTAGAATCGGACCGAGTACTGGTACTTGTCGCGAGGCACCGCCGCTCCCGCGGCGTAGCTGTCCGCCTGCCCGACGGACACGCTTCTCGCTCCCGACCTGAAGATGCACCAAACCACGACGAGGCCCACCAGGGCGGCCACGAGCATGTTGACCGTGTTGAGCGCACCGGTGTCGGACGCGATACCCCACGGCGTCACGTGAAGCGACTCGAACCCGAAAGAGACACCGATCGTATCGATAACCGCGAGCGGAATGCCGGGTAGCACGCCGAACAGGACGACCACCACCGAGAGGATCGTCATCGGGAGAAGCATCGTGAACGGTGCCCTCTCCATGTCCTCGTATCTCTGCGGCAGCTGCCCCAAAAATATGTTGTGAAGGAACTTGTAGCTGTAGAGAATCGTCCCCCATGTTCCGAACAGGGCGGCGAACGCGAGGAACGGGGATCGCTCAAGGATCAGCGTCTTGTAGATGAGCCACTTGGAAACGAACCCGTTCGTCAGCGGCACGCCGATCAGACCGCACACGCCAATCACCGCGACGATGAACGTGACCGGCATCCTCTTGATGAGCCCGCCCAGGGAATCAAGATCCCTGACGCCGTTGGTCCGGTACTCGACCGCGCCCACGACCATGAAAAGGAGAGCCTTGAACACGGCGTGATTGAGAAAGTGGAACATGCCTCCGGCGACACTCAGGCTGGTGCCAAACGAGATTCCCAAGATGATGTAGCCCGCCTGGGCCACGGTGGACCAGGCAAGCAACCGCTTCGCATCGTTCTGGAAGATCGCAATGAACGTGGGCAGCAGTATCGTGATGGCCCCGATAATCGAGAGAACGGTGTGGAACTCGATGCGGCCCACACCCAGTGACAGAAAGGTTCTGAGGCCGACGATCACGAACATGAGGAGGAGGAACCCGTAGACACCCATCTTGATGAGTACGCCTGAGAGCACGGCGCTGAACGGTGAGGGCGCCTCCGAGTGCGCAGGCGGCAGCCACGCGTGGAACGGCCAGATTGCGTTCTTCGTCCCGAAGGCCACGCCGAAGAGGACCAGGATGGCGAGAACATAGCCGGGGGACGCCGAGGACATCCCGGCGGCAACTCCGGTGAACTCCAGCGTCCCGAAGCTCCCGTGGAGCGTGACCACGCCGGCAAGCATCGCCAGCGAACCCACGAAAGACATCACGAAGTACTTCATGCCCGCCGCCAGGGCCGGGCCGCCGTTGTAGCTGATCAGGAGGAAGGTCGACCAGCTCATGATCTCCCAGAAGATGAAGAGCGAAAGCAGGTCACCGGACAGCACGACTCCCAGCATCGCGGCGCTGACCAGAAGCAGCATCGAGTAGTAGAAACTGGTCCTCTCCTTCCCCTTCATGTAGCCAAGAGAGAACACGACGGAAAGGCATCCGAGGACGGACGCAACGATAGCAAAGAGCCACGACAGCCCGTCGACCCTCAGCACCAGGGGCATCCCCAGGAAACCCTCGTAGAATGGGACCCGGAGCGCCTTCCCGTAGAGAGAAGCGACCATCACCACTACTGCCAACGAGATGAGCACGGCGAATGCGTCCCGAATCCTCGCCGAGACCTTCCCGAGAAGATACGTGAGCAGTGAACCGCCGAACGCAACTATGAGGAGAAGTCCCAGGCTCATCCCAGCACGCTCCCGATGTAGTTGGCCCTCTCAAGAAGCTCCGAAGCACCAGATTCGAGGACGTCGGTGATCAGGTTCGGGTACACACCGATCACGACGATGAGAACGACGAAAACGAACATGGAGAAGAGGGCCATGGGTGGAGCGTCCTGCCTGGCCTCTTGCCCTTCCCCCTTCTTGAAGTAGACGGCCTGAATGACCCTGAAGAAGTAGGCTCCCTCAACCACCGTCGCGAGCAGAACCAGCCCGATGAGCACTTGCAACAGCACCTCCTGCCCGACGAGCGCGGAGCGCACTATCAGGAGCTTACTCGGGAACCCGACGAACGGAGGCAACCCGACGAGCGAGAACGCCCCGATCGTGAACGCGAACGAGGTAAGGGGCATTCGCCTTCCCATACCCTCGAGCGAGGAGATCTCCATCGATCCGCTACGGTAGACCATGTACCCCACGGCGAGGAAGAGCAGCGCCTTGCCCAGCGTGTGGCTGACCATCTGAAAGAGGCCCCCGGTGACGGAGTCGGTGGTCGCTATCGCCACCGCGAAGATGATGAGACCTATCTGTCCGATACTGGAGTAGGCGAGCATTCTCTTGATGTTGCTCTGTGCAAAGGCGCACAGCTCACCGATCAACAGGGTGAGAAGCCCCATGAACACGAAGAACAGGAGCATGCTCGAGGCCCCGAAGACCGTGAAGACCATTCTGACGACGGCGTAGAGCCCGACCTGAATGGCAATGCCGGAGAGTATGGCGCTTATTGATGATGGGGCGGACGAGTGCGCGTCGGGCAGCCATGCGTTCAGCGGGAATATCGCCGCCTCGACCCCCAACCCGACGACTATCAGGGCCATGGCGACGAAGACCGGGACGGGGTCCGCCGAGCCCATCCGCGCCGCGATGTCCGCCATGTTGAGCGTTCCGAAGAGCCCGTAGAGCAACCCGATACCGATCAGAAGCAGGGCGGAACCCAGTGCTCCCTGTATGAGGTACTTGACGGAGGCCTCGATGCCAGCCCTGTCTCCCACGTAGGCAACGAGGGCGTACGACGAGATGCAGAGAATCTCGAAGAAAACGAACAGGTTGAACACGTCCCCCGTCAGGACGACCCCGGTGGCCCCGACAAGGAGCAGCATATAGAGAGTGTGATACCTGACCGTGGGGCCCGTCTTTATGTACGAGAGCGCGTAGAGTGACACGACCAGTCCGGCCAGAGCTATGAGGGCCGAGAGCAGCATACCGACTGGACCCGCGAAGAGCGTGATCGCGAACGGCGGCGGGAACCCGCCGAGATTGGCGACGATGGGCTCTTCGAGCACCGTCGGGAGCAGCCGGATCGAGAGCACAAGATTGAGCAGTGTCGCGATCACGGGCACGAACCCGGCGGCCCGGCGGGAGACCTTCCCGACAAGCGGCACGCACAGAGCGAGCCCCAGAGGCACCGCGAGCAGCAGTACGGGGCTTACCATCTCAGCTCCTTTGCCTTGCGGAGGTCCAGCGTGCCGTAACTCTTGTAGAAGCGCACGGCGAGCGCCAGCGCCAACGCCAGGATCGCGACACCGATCACAATGGCAGTCAGCACGAGCGCCTGAGGGACGGGGTCCACCATGCCGTCAGGCTCGAGTCCGGGCCTCGAGAATATCGGCGCCGTCCCGCGATTGATGTAACCGACGGAGATCAGGAACATGTTCACGCCGGTATCGAGAATGCTGAGGCCGATGATCAACTTGATGAGATTCCGCTTCACCAGGATGATCAGCAGGCCGATAGCCACGAGCCCGAACGCCCCGATGTAGTAGACGTAGTCGTGCAAGAAGCTCATTCCGTCTCCTCCATCAGGTTGTCTACGACGCCGGCCAGCTCGGACCCGACCTTGAGACCGATCGCGCAGTAGATGACCGGGATGATGCCCGCGCTGAAGAGCGTGTTCAGAGTACCCTTGGGCAGGAAGTTGGCCAGGAAGTAGTGGGTTCCGTAAGTCAGGCCCAGAAGTCCTATCGCGACAAACACCAGTCCACTCACAGACTCTGTGAGAGTGGCGCCGCTTTCGTTGATTCTCTTACCTGGAGAACTCAGGTAGACCAGCAGGAAGGCCGAAGCGATGACGGCTCCGCCCTGGAAGCCACCGCCCGGCGTGAGATGTCCGTGTGTGAAGATGTAGGCGCCGAACAGAAGTATCAGCGGGAAGAGAAAAATGTTCCCCGCGGAGAGAATGAGGCTCGCCGGCTCGACGCCGGACCTGCCGCGCTTGCCACCGGCGGTCGCCAGCACGGCACCCAGTCCCAGGGCGGCCACGAAAAGGACTGTCACCTCACCCAAAGTGTCGAAGGCACGGTAGCCGACGACGACGGATGTCACGACGTTGGTCGCCCCCGTGTCCTCCCGCGCGTTCTCGATGTAGTAGTCACCGATCTCTGTCTTCGGGGCGCCGAACGGAATCGCGAGCAGCGAGATACCGACGCCGACACCTATGACCGCAAGCAGGATCAGGCCTACCGTGGCTCTCATTCCTCGTACCTCTTAGTCCGCCTGATGGCGATCACGAAGATCGCAGTGACAAGTGCCGCGCCGATGGACGCTTCCGCCATGGCCACGTCCGGCGCCTGAAGAAAGAAGAACAGGATCGAGGCGAGCAAGCTCACCAGACACGAAGCGATGACCGCACTCAAAAGATCCCTGTAGATGAGGGCAGCGACGGCCGCGACGAGCATCGCGAGCACCAGCAGTGATACAATGATGATCATGGTCTGCCCTCGTATCCGTCGAACTCCTGCGACCGATCGACAACGCTGCCCTCGCACAGGGGAACACCACTCTTCCGAGAGGCTCTGCCGAGGGCGTGGTTGGATATGGGATTCGTGAGGAGGATGAACACGGCGATCACCAGGGTCTTCCAGAACCATGTCGGTTCGATAATGCCTACGCCGATGGCGGTGAGGAAGGCGCCCAGGGTCGTGCACTTCGTGCCCGCCTGAAGTCGGTTGTACACGTCCGGCATCCTGAACACACCAAGACAGCCGATGAACAGGAACAGGGCTCCCGCGAACGTGACCACTGTGCCCAGAACGACACGCAGCATCTAGATGCCTCTCTCCAGGTATCTGGCGATTGCAACCAGTCCCATGAACGTCAAGAGCGCGTACACCAGAGCAACATCGAGGTACACGGAGCGCTTGAAGAACAGAGCCAGCAGTACGAGCAGTGCGGTGGTGACCGTGCACGCCGTGTCCATTGCCACCGCCCGGTCAGGCGCCGTCGGGCCCTTGAGCAGCCGCAGAAGACACAGCAGTATGCCGGCCGTAATGATGCCCGTCAGAGTCAGAATCACTGTCCCGCTCATGCGAAGACCGCCTTCAGGTGCTTCTCGAACCGACCGGCTATCAGTCTCGTCGCCTCGGCCGTGTCCTCCGACTTGACGTTTATCCAGTGGATCAGCAGTTTGTCTCCCTGGATGTCCAGTGTGAAGGTACCGGGCGTCAGTGTGATCGAGTTCGCCAGTAGGACCTTGGCAACGTCCTGCGAGAGCTCTGTCGTGATGACCACGATACCGGGGTTAATGGGAAGCCTGGGGTGCAGCACCCGGTAGGCGACGTCGATGTTGGCCTTCACGATCTCCGCGAAGAGCACGAGGAAGTAGACGCCCAGACGCCACACACGGATGAGCGAAAGCGGAGGCAGTCCAAGCCTGCCGTAGCTCCTTGCGAGGAACAGTGCCAGGACCAGGCTGAGGAACGCGCCCATGGTCACTTCCTGCCAGTGCAGGCTCGACGTAAGCATGAGCCATGTGATGAAGAGGACAAGGAGCAGATGGATGATGTCTCTCGCCCTTGGGGCTGTCCTGCCGACCTTCTCAGTCATGCGACGCTGTTCCTAGGTTACGGTGTCAACCCTCTTCCGACTCGAGCCTGTCTTCTCCTCGGACCCGTTCTTCCTCTCGAAGTACGAGTGGTACACGAGTCGAGCCATCGCGACGCTCAGGTCCACGCAAGTCACGTTGACGTTGTCGGGCATCGTGAGTTCGCAAGGGGCGAACGAGAGGATGGACTTCACACCCGCGTTCCCCAGCCTCCGTGCAACATCCGCCGCGGACGGCTCCGGCACAGCGAGAATGACCAGCTCAATGCCCTTTTCCTTCACTCTCTTCTCGATGCCGGCTATGTCCTCAACAGTTATGCTGCCTATCGTCAGACCGATCTTGTCGGGAGCACTGTCGAAAGCGGCGATGATATGGAAGCCCTCCGACTCGAAGGTCGAGTGCTCCAGTAGCGCCGTGCCGACATTGCCGATGCCAACCACCGCGACGCCGGTGGCGTCGTCGAACCTCAACGCCTTGCGTATTTCCGTGACGAGTTCATCGACCTTGTAGCCCACGCCCCTGGTCCCAAGCCTGCCGAAGTACGAGAGGTCCTTCCGGACCGCCGATGCGTTCACGTGGCAGACGTCGGCCAGCTCGCTGGATGAGGTCGTGTCCTTCCCCTCCCTCTTCAGGCACATAAGGCCCCTGAAGTAGACGAACAGGCGGTCAATCGTCTCTTTGGGAATCTGTCTGGAATGCAGCGGCATGCTGTGATTGTGCTCCCATTCACAAGGCCAAACGCTAGACTGCCATGACTCCGTACCAGTGTCAAGCTGTTTCTCCGTACGCGAAGGCACCGCGTGGGTGTATCGTGACCGACCCAACACGGTGTGGAGGTTGGCCCGGCTTGTCCCAGGAACCCTCGGACGCTTGAGGAACGTCACGGCCGTCGAGGACTTCG
>JAUWBY010000022.1 GCA_030609605.1 Candidatus Eiseniibacteriota bacterium | reverse complement strand
ATGGATTTCGAGAGGCCTTGGTCTCTCACGGGCATATCCCCCTTTTCGAAGGGTTGTGATTGGTCTCACGGATATGCCCGCTTTCTATATCAGGACTCAGAACACCTCAAGCCCTTTCTACACACAAACTGATACACTACCCGCAGGGGCTGGCCTATTGAAATGCGGTACGAATCGTGCTATAATATTGTTTGTCAAGGGTTTAGAGACCGGTTGCCCCCCTGCGAGCGGCAGCGGGGTTTCTTACCCATTTTGCGTTTTCTCATGTGCGTCAGCAAGGAGCGGAGCAGATGCGTTCTGGAACAGGGAGATTTCCACGGCTTCTCGTCGGCCTCCTGCTTGTGTCGGTGGCGATTCTCGTTACGGCGAGCGTGCCTGCGGTCGCAAGCGTCGACCGCGAGATCTCGGTAGAAGAACAGGCGAGGATCGATGAGATCAACGCGCGAATCACCGAGATGGGATACGACTGGGTTGCGGGACCGACCAGCGTGTCGAACCTGTCGCCCGAGGAAAAGGCCAGAAGGCTGGGTGGCGAGATCCCGGCTCACATCGCTGCGATCTTCGATACGTTGCAGCCACCGCCCGAGGTCCGGGGGATGACATTTCGCGGCAGCTTCGACTGGCGCGACTACGATGGCGTGACCCCCGCCAAGGACCAGGAGGACTGTGGTTCCTGCTGGGCGTTCGGTGCGTGCAGCGCTACTGAGGCTCATGTCAGGATCTACGAGGGCGTGCTGCTGGACATCTCGGAGCAGCAGACGATCGACTGCAACGACTACGGCTCGGGCTGTGATGGTGGGACGGCGGTCGCCGCCTACGCCGTTCATAAGGACCCGGGCGCGGTGAGCGAGGACGACATTCCCTACTTGGCTACCGACGGCAACTCCTGTCGCCAGAAGGTCTACGACAAGGTCGCCATCATTGACGGAACAGGCAACGTTTCGAACACGGTGGGGAGTCTCAAGTACGCCATCGAGACCTACGGCCCTCTTTCGGTCGGCATGTGTGTGTATGACGACTTCTACAACTACACCGGCGGGTGCTATGAGCACGCAGGCAACGACTGGACCAACCATGTGGTTCTCATGCTCGGGTGGGACGATGACATGTGCGGCGGTGATGGCGCGTGGATATGCAAGAACAGTTGGGGTGGGGGTTTCGGTGAGGGCGGGTTCTTCTACATCAAGTACGGGACGTGCCGCATCGGTTCAGGTGCCATGCGCCCCCTGAACGCGCACATCCCAAAAGTCATACTCGTTCCCGATGAATATGCATCCATCCAGACGGCGATCGACAATTCCAACAGAGGCGACATTATCAGAGTCGCCGAGGGCACCTACGCCGAGAACATAGTACTGGGAGACTACAGGTCGCTCATCGGTGGCTACGATGCGACCTTCACATACCGGGACCCGGATGCTCATCCCGTTGTCATTGACGCCGGAGGATCCGACCACGGCATCTATGTGGAGAACGAAGAGAGAATCGTCATTGACGGGGTTACTGTCACGAACTCCGGAGTGGGCCACTCGGGCATCTATCTCAAGGACGTCCAGGGCGTCGTTAAGAATGTTGAGGTCTACGGTTGCTGGAGGGGTCTGGTCGCGACCTACGGGAGCGCGGGCACCGACGGGGCTCTCTATCTGGAGATGTCGAGCTTCCACGACAACGATGAGGCCGGTATCTTCATCAACGATCCTCCAAATACCAACGTCAGCCTCGCCTATGTGGCGAGCTACGACAATGGCGCCGCCGGTATCTACTCCTACTCGACGGATGTCGAGATCGTGAACTGCACGCTTGCAGGGAACGGCCTGGAGGGAGGCATAGATCTACGTGTGTCATCAGGCAATATCATCAAGAACAACATCATCGCATCGAACACCGGCTATGGGATTACTTGTACGAGCGCGACTCCTGTCTTGAGCTACAACGATGTCTGGGACAACTCGAGCGGCGACTACAACAACTGCAGCGCGGGCGTAGGAGACACATCCGTCGATCCAGTCTTCTGCGACGCGGGAGCGGGGTTCTACGCAGTGCACGCGACATCACCAACCTTGACCGGAGGTGAAGGAAGCTCAGCGCAGGGTGCTCTTGGCATCGGTTGTCCGGAGGGTCCGGAGAATCTCCTCCTTGCACAGGACGGTGCGTCGATGCTTCTTTCTTGGAACCGGCCGCCGTGGCGGCGAGCTACGGTTGACTACTATATCGTGTACCGTGACACGACGGCGCTCCCAGGTACGCAGATAGCGACTGTTACTGCGCCGGATACGAGCTTCATCGATATCACTATCCCGGCATGCGAGCTGAACTACTACCGGGTGTCCGCTGTTGACGACGGCGGTCTTGAGGGCGCGCCGTCCAACAAGGTATTCGGGAGTCTCTGCTACGATGCACCTTCGGATCTCAGTGTGCAGTTCACGGAAGGTGCGAACGAGATGTCGTGGGGTCCGGCTGAAGGCCCGATCGACTACTATGTCATCAATCGGGGCAACGTCATCGCAGAGCCGGAATCGCTGGCGTGGGTTTCGAGCGCCGACACGGCCTTTGTGGATATTTGGACGTCCGATTGCCCAAGGGACAATTTCTCATACGAGATCATCCCTGTCTATGATACCGGCTGGCACGGGCAGGCATCTGACTTGGCCTCTGTAGACCCGTCGCCATCTCCGCCGTCAGGCATAGTCGCGGAGTGGGTCGGAGACGACATCGTGCTCACGTGGGATGAGAACTGCGAGAGCGATTTCAGACGATACTGGGTCTACCGTGACAGCCTCCCGTTCTCTGATCCTATTGACTCGGATCTGCTGGTTGGGTTCACTGCCGACCTGACGCACACTGATGAGGACATGCTGCCGCTCACCACGTGGTTCTACCGGCTGGCCGGTAGCGATGCCAGCTCCCAAAAGAGCGTCTATTCGGAGATGCTCTGGCTCGGAACCGGTCAGAAGCTGGAAGTGCCGTCGCCGTACGCCACGATCCAGGCGGCCATTGATGCAGCGTCGGCCATCGACACGGTCTGGGTGAGTCCAGGAACGTACGATGAGAACATCATTCTCAAGGATGGGGTTCTGGTGATGAGCTCGGGCGGCGCGGCCTCTACGACGATACGTTCATCGAGTGGAGCGGTTGTGTCCGCGACAAGCCTTGGTGATCTCACGCTTCTCGATGGCTTCACGGTCGACGGGCAAGGGACGGCTGCGAGCGGTCTGGCCGCGGCATCGGGTCTGATGCGTGTTACCGATTGTGTCTTTAAGAATTGCACCAACGGTGCGAGCTTCGACTTTGGGGCTCTGTTGACGGTGACGGGAAGCACGTTCATGCTCTGTTCGAACGGTGCGACTGTTGCTGATTCATCTGCCCCGTTCTTCTCGGGCTGCACGTTCTCCGACAACACGTTCGCCGGCATCTATAGCAACAGTGATCCTGGTCCCGAGGTTGGACGTACACTTACGGATGCCAACGATTTCGAGAACAATGCGATTTTCCAGATATTCAATATGAACGCGGCGACGGTGGATGCGGACTACAACTACTGGGGCGATGTGTGCGTGGAGGCGGGGTGGTTCTACGGTCCGGTCGACTACATCCCGTGGACGGACGCCGCGCACGAGAACACCTACACCGAGTGCCCGAACTCGGTGCCGGATGACGGAGTGCCCGAGAAGTCGTTCGCGAGCTACAACTTCCCGAACCCGTTCAATCCGACTACCGCGATCACGTATGCGATCCCGGCGCCGGGCGGGCGCGTTATCCTCTCGATCTACGATCTTTCCGGGCGCAGAGTGAAGACTCTTGTGAACGCCGATATCGCGCCGGGCACGTACACGGCGACGTGGCGTGGCCTCGACGAGATCGGTCGACAGCTCGGATCCGGCGTCTACTTCTACAAGCTCGAGGCGCCGGGGTTCAGCGAGCAGAGGAAAATGGTGATGCTGAAGTAGGGCACGCCCGCTCTACGGACAGGGAGGCTACAGCCCTCGGGGGCGCGTGGCTCCATGACATAAGCAGAACGGGGAAGATCTCGACGTACCGAGATGAGTCAGGAAGCCCCTGCCGGGAGGCGGGGGCTTCCTCATTGGCGGCGGCGATGGCCGATTCCACCGGAGACCGTGGACTCGCGATCATCAGCCACGCGCTCGCAGTTCGCGCCGCACGGAGCTCTGGTAGCGCTAGAGAGCGAGAACGACCACACCCAGAGTCATGAGCGCCGCGCCAACAAGCCTCACTCTCAGATCTCTCTCCCTGAAAATGAAATACCCCAAGATTACGCTTACCAGCATCCCGGCACGCTTGATGGCTACAACATAGCTTGCGAGCGCCATCTGGATCGCCGTCATCTGGCACATGATCATCACGGCAAAGATGATGCCGAGAAGGAAGAGGCGGGGCACCACATTCTTCTCTATCGGTCTCTTCCTAAGCCCGGTGGCGAGAAGCGGCAGGTAGATGAGTCCGTACGCCGCGGAGAAGAACGAGGCATAGAAGGCGGGCGAACTCTCAATGGTGGCGACCTTGTCGTAGACGGCCGAGATGCTCCAGATCAGCGCGACAAGGAGCATCAGCAGGCTGCCCTTTTCGGCCGCGATCGCCTTGATTGGTTGAAGGACACCGCCCTTGATCTTGTCGAGATTGATCGCGTAGGCGCCGGACGTGATGAGAAGGATCCCCGTGAGTCCCTTCGCATCGGGCGTCTCTCCAAGGACGAGCCAGCCGGTGAACAGCATGAAAAGGGGCGTGAAAGCAAGGAACGGCACGGTCAGCGATAGTGGGGAGAGACTCAGTGCTTTGACCTGGAGCGTCACGGCAATGACGTTGACGACCACGCTGATGAGGGCTGCGCGGAGGAAGGCATCGCCTATCTCGGGAATGCCCTGACCCCACAGGATGAGCAGGGTCCACGGGAGCGAGAGCGTCATCATCGCCCAAGTGAGCACGTACGTATGTGCTTTGCCAGAAAGCGCCTTGGCATAGGTGTTCGAGAGGGCGAACGTGACGGCTGTCAGTATGGAGAGCAGAATCCACATGATCGAACGATGCTAGCGGGTGTGGGAGGGCTTGGCAAGGGCCGTGCCGCGATAGCTGTCGTGTGTGAGGAGGGGCGTCTCCTCCGGCGTTGCTCGCAACCGGCCGGCGTGCTAGGCTACGCGCCATGGAGATTCTCGCCATATATCCTTGGCCCGAGTTCTGGTCGATGGGGGAGGGACGCGGCGCGCCGTCGTTCTTTCTGTCGATCACGAGTTTCCCGAAGCAGGGGCACGAACTCCACGTCCTGATGCCGGGGCCCCCCGGCAGTCCGCTGGAAGAAGAGTATCATGGGGTCCATCTCCATCGTTTTCACACAAGCGTCGACTATATGCCCGAGGTCGGGAACAGCAAGCTCCTCCAGCACATCAAGCTTTTCACCTCTTACCGGTACTGGCTCTCCCATGCGACACGGTTCGCGCGCGAGCTCGCGGACGAGCTTGAGCCCGACGCCATGTTTGGGATGGGAGCACTCGGTGCGCCGGTGGCGCGCATCATTGCCGAGGAGCGAGGAGTGGCGAATGTCACCCGTCTTTTCGGGATCTCGACCGCTGAGGTGCTCCATCATCCCATCAAGTTCCGACTTCGCTACCGCGAGATCCGCGCGTTTCAGACCCCCGCCGACTACATCATTCTCCACAACGACGGCTCGGGCGGCGACGAGATGGCCAGACGGCTTGGCGTCGACATGGACAGATTACTCTTCTGGCCGAACGGTCTCGACCGGGCACCGTACATGAAGAAGCCGGACGTCGCCGAGGTACGGAGGCGGGTCGGGCTCTCCGACTCCGGCCCCGTGGTTCTCACCGTCACCCGCCTGCATCCTGAGAAACATGTTGAGAGACTTCTGAATGCAGCAGAGGGCGTGTTAGCTGAGCGGAGCGACGTCACATTTCTCATAGTGGGGGATGGCGAAGAGCGCGACTCCCTTGAGAAGCTCTCCGTGAAGCTGGGGCTCACGCCAAGCGTCGTATTCGCAGGCGCAATCGACAGGGACGAACTGCCGGGCGTCTATGGTATCGCCGATGTCTTCGTCGCCCTCTCGGACAGGACAAACATGGGGAACCCAACAGACGAAGCCATGATGTCGGGGCTGGCCGTGGTCGCTCTGGATACTGGAAGCACGGCGGACGTCGTGCGCGATGGAGAGAACGGGATTCTGCTGCCGACCGATGGGTTACCGAGGCTTCCCAGTATCCTGCTCGGGCTTCTGGCGGACGATGACGGGCGCCGACGATTGGGCGAGGCCGCGCGTGTGGATGTGGACAGGCGGTTGCCCACGGTCGAGGAACGTCAGGCGATGGAGGTCGAGGCCGTCGAGCGTGCCGTTTCCGAGCGGATAGGGGAGAGGTCATGAGCGCAACGGGTGGCCGGGATGTGGAGAGCCACGGCCGAACGGTGCTTCGCCACAGCCTGATGACGTTCAGCACGCGGATGGGCATTGTCCTCGTCAATATCCCAACCTCGATCCTCATCGCGCGCCTCCTGGGCACCGACGGCCAGGGCACATACGCGTCGGCCGTGGTATTCCCCATGATGTTCGCGTTCATCGGACTCCTGGGGATAGACTCGGCGCACACGTATCTGCTCTCGAGACGGCGCTACCCGCTCTCCCAGATCAACAGCCAGAGCCTCATCCTCGCGCTCGTCTTCTCCGCCATCATCGCGCCTCTCTACCTGATATTCCTCAAGCACTACGGTGGAGCGTCCGACCCAGCGCTTCGCACCATCCTCACAATGGGTGTCTTTCTCATACCCATTCTGCTGGCGAAGTACTTCGCGATCGCTCTCTTCCTTGGACTTCAACGCATCCGCTGGTTCAATGCGGCGAACTTCATCCAGGCAACCGCGCTCCTCTGCTTCATGTGCGTGAATTTCTTCGTCATCAAGGGAGGGGTCATGGGAGCCCTCATCGCCTACATGGTGAGCGAGGTGCTTCTGGTTGCCATCGGGGTGTGGGCGGCGGTGAGGGGTTCGCGGCGTGGGCATCCGGACGGCGAGATCGGCAACAACACGTTGTCTCAAGCCGTTCTGTCGGTGCCGTCGCTCGGTCTTCTCAGGAAATCGCTCGTCTATGGACTACAGGGACACATCGGCAATATCCTCACGCAGTTCACATACCGGTTCGACATGTTTCTCGTGCTATCCATGGTCGGCCTCAAAGGTCAGGGGCTCTACTCCATCTCCGTGCTCATGGCCGAGAAGCTGTCGCACATTCCCCAGTCGGTTCAGGTCGTCCTCTTTCCCAAGCTCTCATCAATGGAGGTTGAGGAAGCCAACGAGCTCACACCGCGTGTTATGAGAAGCTCACTTCTTCTCACAGCCGTCGCCGGTGTGGTTCTGTATCTTCTCAGCGGACCGCTGCTTGTTCTCTTCTACTCGACGGAGTTCGCACCCGCCCTGAATGCCTTCAGAATCCTCATCCCGGGCATCGTGACCCTCTCCATCGCCAAGATCCTGTCCAGCGACTTCTCCGGCCGCGACAAGCGCATCTATCAGACCATAGCGACCGCCATCGCCTTTGCTGTGAATATGGTGCTCTGCTTCATCTGGATTCCGAGGTACGGGATTGAAGGGGCGGCGTGGGCCTCGACGGCCGCGTACACGCTACAAAGCGGCATTATGGTCGTCCTCTTCAGGAAGCTGTCGGGTTGTGGTGTGTTTGAGAGCCTGGTGGTCAGGGGCGAGGACTTCGCGCTCTACGGCAGGACGCTCCGGGGACTCATGAAGCGGGGCAATTGACGGCTGCAGCCGGGGAGTGCTCTACCTTGTCCCTGCGGCCCCGTGATGGTATACTGATGCCTCGGTTGTGACGGGGCGTGTTTCGTGCGCTCGTGCAACCGAGGACTTTTTTGTTCATCAAGAGCGAATGGAAGGCCGTTCACCTTGAACCGGCTGGAGCGGAGGGCATCAAGTGGCGAAGCCGAAGGTAGCTTTCTACTGGAATGCATCGTGCGGTGGCTGTGAGGAGGCCGTGATCGACCTTGCCGAGGACATTCTCAAGGTTGTCGATGCAGTAGACATCGTTCTCTGGCCCGTCGCCATGGACTTCAAGAAGAAGGATATCCTGGCGCTTGAGGATGGGGAGCTTGCTGTTGCCTTTCTGAACGGCGCCGTCAGGACGTCGGAGCAGGAGGAGTGGTCCAGGCTTCTCAGGAAGAAGGCCGGGCTGATCGTTGCGTTCGGCGCGTGCGCGGGTCTTGGTGGTATCCCCGGGCTTGCGAACTTCTTCGATCGCGATTCGATCGTTGACTGGGTCTACAAGAAGCAGTGGGGAGTCGACAATCCGAAGGGCGTTGAACCTCAGACTGCAACGAAGATACCCGAAGGAGAGATCGAGCTTCCGACGATCTACGACACCGTCTACCCGCTGGATCAGGTCATCGATGTCGACTACTACCTTCCGGGATGCGCACCACCTCCGAACCTCATCATGGACGCCGTAACAGCGATCCTATCCGGAGACCTTCCTCCTAAGGGCTCGGTGCTCGCGCCGTCGAAGTCACTCTGTGACGAGTGCGCCAGGAATGACAGCAAGCCGGACAAGATCAAGATCACGGATCTCAAACGTCCGCATGAAGTCATCGCGGATCCTGAGGAGTGCTTTCTCGCGGAAGGCATCATCTGCATGGGTCCGGCGACGCGGGCTGGCTGCGGCGAACGCTGCATCAACGCGAACATGCCGTGCCGGGGCTGCTTCGGACCGACCGACGACGTCAAAGACCAGGGGGCCAAATTCCTTTCGGCGCTCGGGTCAATCATAGATACCGACGACCCTGATGAAATGGAGCGGATAACTGAGTCCCTTCCCGACCCGGCCGGTCTCTTCTACATGTACAGTCTGGCCAGCTCGCTTCTCAGGAGAAGGAAACTCGACAGCCAGGCGGGATCGCGAGGCTGAACCGTCCGGGCGGCCAGATTCGCAGCACGGGGGAACCATGAAGAGAAGAGTAACGATCGATCCGATCACACGTCTCGAGGGGCACGGGAAGATCGAGATTTTTCTGGACAAGAGCGGTGACGTCGAGAATGCGTATTTCCAGGTTCCAGAGCTTCGCGGTTTCGAGAAGTTCTCCGAGGGGCGGATGTGCGAGGAGATGCCTCGGATCACGCCCAAGATCTGTGGTGTCTGCCCGATGGCCCACCATATGGCGGCCACGAAAACGCTGGATGATCTGTACAAGGTCGAGCCTACATACACTGCCCGTCTGATCCGTGAACTTACGTACAACGCGTTCACGTTCGAAGACCACGCCCTCCATTTCTACTTCCTGGGCGGTCCGGACTTCGTTGTGGGTCCCGACGCACCTGCGGCCGAGCGGAATATCCTCGGCGTGATCGCCAAGGTCGGACTCGAGATCGGTGGCCAGGTGATCGACATCAGGAAGCGCGTGAGGAACATCATCACGATCCTGGGGGGCCGTGTGATCCATCCCGTGAGTGGCCTTCCAGGCGGCGTCTCCCGAGGGCTCACGAAAGAGAACTACGATGAGTTCGTGAAGACTGCGGCCGACGCGGTCGAGTTTGCGAAGTTCACGCTCCAGCTCTTCGATGATATTGTTCTCAAGAACAAGAGCTACCTTGATCTCATCGTCGGCGATGTGTACAAGCATGAGACGTACTACATGGGTCTCGTGACCGAGAACAACGAGGTGGACTTTTACGATGGCATGGTCCGTGTCGTTGATCCCGCCGGCAAGGAGTTCGTGAAGTTCAAGGCGAGGGACTACCTGAAGCACATATCGGAGCACGTGGAGCCGTGGAGCTACATCAAGTTCCCGTTCCTTAAGAAGATAGGCTGGAGAGGATTCGTTGACGGCGCGGACAGCGGCGTCTACCGGGTTGCACCCCTGGCCCGTCTCAATGCATCGGAGCGGATGCGGACTCCGGAGGCACAGGTGGCTCGCGAGGCCATGTTTGAGACACTGGGCCGGCCGGCGCATAACACGTTGGCCTTCCATTGGGCTCGCCTTGTGGAGATCCTCCAGGCCGCGGAGCGGATGGTCGAGATCATGGCTGATCCCGAGATCATGGGTGATGACCTGAGGAACCTTCCGACGGAGACGCCGACCGAGGGCATAGGAATCGTCGAGGCGCCCCGCGGGACCCTGATCCACCACTACAAGACCGACGAGCGCGGTGTCATCACGCAGGCGAAGTTGATGGTTGCGACGGTTCACAACGCCGCTCCGATCTGTATGTCTGTCGAGCGAGCCGCCCGCGGTCT
Organism: Candidatus Eiseniibacteriota bacterium; assembly: GCA_030609605.1. GTDB lineage: Bacteria > Joyebacterota > Joyebacteria > Joyebacterales > Joyebacteraceae > Joyebacterum. The sequence goes on along the minus strand of JAUWBY010000022.1, from coordinate 6,200 downwards.
CATCAAGGGTGGAGTGGTGAACGACGGGCTTCTGAACATGGTGGAGATGGCATTCAGGGCGTATGACCCGTGCTTCGGTTGCGCCACGCACTCACTTCCGGGCCAGATGCCGCTCGAGGTCCTCGTGAAGGACCAGGACGGCAACATCGTGAAGAGGCTCTCGCAGTTCATCCGCGAGTAGTTGGAGTGCCTGATCTGCGATATCAGCACCCCGGCGTTGCTCACGCGCGGCGCCGGGGTGTTTCTCTCTGAGTCTGAAGGACTGGTCTATGAAGACACTCATACTTGGACTGGGGAGTTCGATTCTATCCGACGATTCGATCGGGCTCTTCGTGGCGAGGGCTCTGGGCAGTCGCCTCGGGGACCGAGATGATGTGGAGGTGGTGGAAAACGAGGAGGGAGGCTTCTCTCTGCTCGAGGAATCGCTGGGATACGACCGACTCATCGTCGTAGACTCGATCATGATCGGAGACGCTCTGGGCACGATGACCCGGTTTGGGCTCAAGGAGCTCGCGCGGACCATTCATGCGTGCTCGCCGCACGGCATGAACCTGGCCACAGTTATGGAATTCGGCCGCAGGCAGGGGCTCGACGTTCCCGAAGAGACGATCATCTACGCGATCGAGGTAAGGGACGTGCTGACCTTCGGCGAGCGGCCGTGCCCGGAGCTCGAGTTGGGAATCGACAACTTCGTGGAGACGATAGCGAGCGAGATCTTCCCTGACTAGGTACAGGTCAACCATGAGCCACGAACTCTACAACCTTCCCCTCTACTACGACATCGCATTCACCTGGGACCTGAATCCCGAGCTGGATTTCTTCGAGCGGCTCTACGACAGACACGTGCCGTTCGATGTTCAAAGAATACTTGAGCCGGCGTGCGGAACCGGCCGCTTCCTGCGTGTGTTTCCAACGCGTGGGTATGCGATCACGGGCTACGACAGAAGCTACGACATGCTGGCATTCGCGCGCGAGAGAATCGCAGAAGCCGGCATCGCGGAGATGGCCGAGGCGGTCCGGGGAGAGATGGCGAGCGCAAGGCATGATCGCGAGTTCGATATGGCCTTGAACTCGATCAACAGCCTGGGCTATCTTCTGGCCGATGAAGAGATCGTCTCGCACTTGAGGTTGACCGGGGAGGCACTGAAGCCGGGAGGCATCTACGTCGTCCACATCGCGTGCGCCCTTGACTGCGAACCGGATCCGGCGGGTGACACGTGGACGATGGAACGTGACGGCATCTCCGTTACGACGACATGGGGTGTCGAGCGCGAGGACAGGGAAGCGCGCCTGAGCCACCAGCTCTGCCGTATGGAGATAGACGATCACGGGCGGGCGGTGACTCTGGTCGAGCCGCACGTGATGAGGCTGTGGTTCTACGAGGAGTTCCGCGATCTCGTGGCCCGGTCGGGAGCATTTGAACTCAAGGCCGTCTACTCGGAGAAATTCGACGAGATCCCCCTCGATTCACAAATCACCGGCGAGTTGGGGAATCTCTACTACGTACTCAAAGCTGTCCAGCACTCTGACGAGTGCCGGAGTGAGAATTCGGCACCCGGGCGGTAAGAGACCAGGACGGATGGAAATCGGGGAGGACGAACATGAAGCGTGATGTGGACAGACTAATGAAAGAGCGTGGGATCGATGTCGCAATCATCGAGGGAGAGGTCAAGGGCAACGCGTCGCTGTTCTATATGATCAACGGAGCGAAGCTCTCTCACGCTACTCTCATCAAGAAGTGCTACGAGGAGCCGGTTCTTCTCTGTGGGACGATGGAGCGGGAAGAGGCCGAGGGGAGCGGGCTCAGAGTGATCGATACGTCGAAGTACAACTTCATGAAGATTCTCAAGGAGGTTAATGGCGACCGACTGAAGGCATCGGTCGAGTACTATCGGATCCTCTTCGACGAGTTTGGCGTGTCCGGGAACGTGGCCTTCTACGGCAAGGGGAACATCGGGGCCAACCTCATCCGTTTGAGAGCCTTGGACGAGGCTCTGCCGAACGTCAACGTGATGGGTGAGTACAGCGACGACGTCTTCGTCACCGCCCGAGCCACGAAGGAACCGTACGAGATCGACAGAATCCGCGAAGTCGGCAGGCTGACGTGTGAGGTTGTTCAGCACGTCATCGACTTCTGGAAATCGCATCGGCTTGATGGGGACACGCTGATGAAGTCGGACGGCACCCCGCTCACGATCGGTGACTGCAAGACCGAGATACGAATCGCGCTGGCCACAAGGACGCTCGTGGAGGAGGTCGACACCATCTTCGCGATCGGCAGAGACGCCGGCATACCCCACAGCAGGGGCAACGATACAGATCCGATCATGACGGGCAAGACGATCGTCTTCGATATCTTCCCGCAGGAGCAGGGCGCAGGTTACTTCTTCGATATGACGCGGACGTTTGTGCTGGGGGAGGCCCCTTCTGAGATCCTCGATGCGTACGCTCAGCTTTCAGAGATCCACGAGTCGGTGCTTGGCGCCCTCAAAATGGGCGAGCGCGCGGGCTTGTACCAGGAGATGGTGTGTGACTTCTTCGAGAAGCACGGACACGAGACGCCGAAGACCAACCCGCAGGTGAGAAACGGCTACGTGCACAGTCTTGGCCATGGGATCGGACTCAACGTTCACGAGAACCCGCGCCTGTCGGACGCGCCCGGGATGGCAGACGTGCTCGAGCCGGGGCACGTCTTCACGGTCGAGCCGGGCATATACTACCCCGACAAGGGGTGGGGGATGCGGATAGAGGATGTGGTATACGTGCACGAGGACGGCACGATGGAGAACCTGACGGGCTTCCCGAAGGATCTCATCGTCAAGCTCTAGGAGCGAGAAACCGAATGAGCACGGTAGTGAGAACCGTGCAGCCGAAGGGCGAAGGGCTTGCCGGCTGCACCATCATCGACTCAGCATCGAAGATCATTGAGTCCTACGCCGACTACCTGACAGATGAATCAGGGTTCGGCCCGTCGTCGGCTGAACGTCTGGTGTTCGCCAGAAGCGAGAAGCAGATAGCCCTTGTGCTTAAGGACGTGTACGAACGTGGAGAGCCTGTGACGGTGTCTGCCGGGAGAACGGGCATTGTCGGTGGGGCGGTGCCGACCGGAGGTACGCTCCTCTCGCTTGCGGAAATGAACGGCATTGTCGGCATTCGCAGACTACCTGACGGCAGGCTTGCCCTGACGGCCGAGCCGGGCATCACGATAGCGGAGCTCAACAACCGCGTGGCGCGGAAGGAACTCGGCATCGCCGCTGATCTCGTGACGCGAGAGCTGCGCTCGGAGCTCGAGGCTTTCGTGACGGACGACCACGCCTACTTCTATCCTCCCGACCCCACGGAGGACACGGCGCATCTCGGAGCGACGGTGGCCACCAACGCATCGGGAGCTAGGAGCTTCTACTACGGCGCGACGCGCAAGCACGTGCATCGTCTGCGCATCTGTTTGTCGAACGGCGAGGTGATCGATGTCGAGCGCGGGGTCTACACAGCGGCAGATGGGAAATTCGAGATCGTGCTAGGTGATGGGAGGAGCATCACTGTCAGGATCCCAAGCTATTCAATGCCCGAGACCAAGAACGCCGCCGGCTATTTCGTTCATCCCGATGTGGACCTCATGGATCTTTTCATCGCTTCTGAGGGAACGCTGGGCGTGATCACGGAGGTCGAGGTCATCCTCCGCAGACGGCCGGCAGGGATATTGAGCGCGTTGGCCTTCTTCGGAAGCGACGGAGACGCGATCGAATTCGTGCGGCAGGCGCGCGGTGACCTGGATGATCAGCCGCGACCGGGAGCCGTGGTTCCAATGGCGCTTGAGTTCTTCGATTCCAGGAGCTTCGACTTTCTTCGCCGGCGAAAAGAGGAAGAGGGCGCGTCGTCGGAGATACCCGAGCTTCCCGATGGCGCACGCGCCGGCGTTCTCTTCGAGCAGGAGTTCGAGGACGAAGATTCGCTGATGGCCGCGTACGAAGGGTGGGAGGAACTCTTGGACGGCCACGGCTCGTCGATGGAGCAGACCTGGGGTGGAATGGAGGAGAGCGACCTCACGAAGCTGAGAGCGCTCAGACACAGCATCGCCGAGGAGGTCAACGGAGTCATCGCTCGGGCGAAGGCGAAATACCCCGAGATTCACAAGATTGGAACCGACATCGCCGTTCCGCACGACAAACTCCGGGAGATGTTCGCCTACTACCACGATACGCTTGCTGGGATGGATCTTGAGTATGTCGTCTTCGGTCACATCGGCGACAGTCACCTCCACCTCAACATCATGCCTGTCGATCTCGATCAACTGAGAGTGGCCGAGGGTCTGGCACTTCAGTTCGCACGTCAGGCCGTCAAGATGGGTGGCACGGTCTCTGCGGAACACGGGATAGGCAAGCTCAAGCACGAATTTCTCGAGGCGCTCTACGGCGAGGACGGACTCAGGGAGATGGCCGCGCTCAAGAGAGCCTTCGACCCGAGCGGTATGCTTAACAGGGGCGTGATGTTCTCCGCCGACCTGCTCACGTAGCCGGGATCCTGCGCTCATGATCGAACTCCGTGAATACGATCGTTTTGATGACGAACAGCTGGTCGAGGCGTGGGTGACGCTCGAATCGTCCGGAGCCTGCCCGAGTCTGTTTCTGAGCCGCGCTTGGATGGAGCCGTGGGCAAAGCAGTTCGGGACTGAGTTTAGACCATCGATCCTCGTCGGATACGACGGCGCTGACGCGATCGGAATCGCGCCGCTCTTCGCTACATCTCGCGAGACGTTCGAGTTGCCCGTCAACTTCCTTGCTCACAGGGGTGGGCTGATCGCACTGGACGATGCGAGGGAGGAATTCGTGACGTCGGTTGTTCGACGACTGGACAAGTGGGGAAAAGGAGTCCTTCTGAGGGGGCTGCCGGTGGATTGCCCGTCCTATGCTGCCATCACCGACGCCGTGAGGGCGACCGGTCTTCCTGTGCACGAACGCCGTGGTCGCGTATCGCCGCATGTCGTCATCTCCTCGAGCTGGGACGACTTCCTGAAGTCCAGACCGAGCAAGGTGAGCCACGAGTGGAGAAGGAAGATGCGTAAGCTGGAGCGCGAGGGTTCGGTAGAAGTCAAGCGCATGACTTCCGGGAGCAATCCACGCGATATCATCGATGCGTTTGTGAATGTTGAGAGCAGGAGCTGGAAGGAAGAGGCTGGCACCTCGATCTCCGGCCGAGGCATAGGGGAGTTCTATCACGAGTTGGCCGAGAGTCTTACGCGGGCAGGTGTATTCCGTCCTTTCTGGATCGAACTCGATGGTCGGATGATCGGATTCCTGTTGGGAGCCGTCTACGGTGGGACCTACTACGCCCTCAAGACATCGTTCGATGAGGCCTTCGGAAAGCTGTCGCCGGGTGTGACGCTCTTCGATCACGCGATAGGCGACGCCTTCAATGAGAGACTCGATCGATTTGACTTCACAGGCCGGCGCGCGCGGTGGAAGGACGAGTGGGCGACCGGTCACACCGAACACGTAGACGTGAGGCTCTATCCGCGAGGGTTGGGGGGCACGCTTGTGTGCTTCCTCGAATCACGCGTGAAGCCTGTGATGAAACGTTTCCTCGGGAGAGACTCATGAGTGGCGCGCGCAAGACAGATCCGAGATTGAGAGCAAACGAACCTCGGTCTCGTGTGGTCGGGGAGACGCGCGGCGAATACGAGGGTTACCTCTCCAAGACGACAAAAGGGGCAGGCTTCACGTTCTTTGGCCGCATCTTCGCGCTCCTCTTCGGTTTCGTCGCATCCGCTATCATCGCCCGCGTTCTCGGGCCGGACGTTCTCGGTGTCTATGTTCTTGCGTGGACGGTCGTTATGGGCGCAGCCATCCTCACGACATTCGGTTTCGAGGGTAGCTTCGTCAAGTACATCTCGATGTATGTCGCGCAGGGAAAGAGGGGTGAGGCACGCGCGGTCTACGTGCGTGGAATCCGCTTCGGAGCAATCGCCGCCCTCACCGCCACAGCTGCGATCATCCTTCTCCGCAGGCCGATCGCGTACACGTTCTTCAAGGAGCCACGCCTGGAGCCCGCCCTTCTCTTCATGGCGCTTGCGATGGTTCCGTACACGCTGGCGCGGCTTCAGGCCGCCGGTCTGAGGGCGCTCAAGGACATGAAGCGCAGCATCATGGGCGCCGAATTATGGTTCCGGATCCCTCGGCTGGCCGTGTTCCTCTTCCTCTACT
>JAUWBY010000277.1 GCA_030609605.1 Candidatus Eiseniibacteriota bacterium | reverse complement strand
GGTCTGACGCCGAGCGACTTTTTCACATCGAACTTCCCGGCCGCGCCGACGTCGATGTACATGTCGGCAATGTCGAGCACCTTCTTGCGCTCTTCAGGTTTAAGAATGTGCGGCGCCTTCGACCCGATGATGCCGACGAAGTCCCCCTTGCGGGTTCTCACGAGCACTCTCTGCGACAGCGCCACGTGCCCCCACCAACCACCGATCGGAAGGAACTTGATGAACCCTTCCTTGGTGACCGACTTGACCATGAAACCGACCTCATCCATGTGACCGGCTATCATCACACGCGGGCTGTCTGACTTGCCCTTCTTCTCAGCAACGAGGCTCCCCAGCTTGTCGAAGCTGACAGTAGCGACATCCTCAACGTACGCAGCCATCAGATCGGCCACTTCGTCCTCAAAGCCGGAGATACCGTTTGCCTCCGTGAGCTCCTTGAACATCAGTTCCGTCTTGTCCACGTTCCCTCCCCTGCGCCCCGCGCCCGGCAGACCCTGTTGACAGGACTCCCGCCGCACGCGCTCCGGAAAAGCGATGCCAGAATGCCAATGACAGATCATTTGTGCCGAGTCTAGACCCATATGTCAGGCCTCGTCAAGGGCCCGTCGCCTGCCTGGCCACACTGGTACGCATATTGCAATGTCGTGCTATGTATTGCCATGTAGAAGGTGACTCGCTATAGTCGCTGCGGCAGACAACTTCTGCGGCCGCCGGTGAGGCTGGTGGCTGAACCTGTGCGCGCACTTGCCCGCAGTGCCAAGAAGCGTTCGAACTGGAGGATCATGTGGTCAAACTGGCACTGATAGGCACGGGAGCTTGGGGGCGCAACCTCCTCAGGAATTTCCTCAATATGAACGGCGCGGAGCTCAGCGTCTGCTGCGATTCCGACACCGAGCGCTGTGCCACGGCACTGAACGGGGCACGTGGCGTCAACCGGACCACGGACCCGGAGGACATCTTCGCAAATCCGGAGATCGACGCCGTAGCGATAGCAACGCCGGCTCCAACCCATTTCGCACTTGCGAAAAGGGCCATCGAGAGCGGCAAGGATGTCTACGTCGAGAAACCCATGACGCTGCGTCTTGACGAGGCGGTGGAGCTCGTTGAACTCGCCGAAACGAATGACAAGATACTGATGGTCGGACATCTTCTTGAGTACCACCCTGCTGTCCTCAAGATGAAGGATCTCTTGGACAGCGGCGAACTCGGCGACCCGTACTACATCTACTCGGAGCGGGTCAATCTTGGGAAGATACGACAGGACGAGAATGCGCTCTGGAGCTTCGCGCCGCACGATATATCCGTGATCCTCCACCTCCTCGATGAGGAGCCGGTGGAGGTATCCGCCACGGGCGCCGCCTACATCCAGCCTGACATCGAAGATGTCGTCTTCCTCTGGATGCGATTCAGCGATGACAAGCTCGCGCAGATCCACGTCTCGTGGCTCGACCCGCACAAGATACGCCGCACCACGCTCGTCGGCAGCAAGAAGATGGTCGTCTTCGATGACATGATGTCGGCAGAAAAGATCAGGATCTACGACAAGGGCGTCGAGGGATCAGGGAAGAACGGGAAGTTCGTGGGCTACGCTGAATCACTTGCGCTGCGCTTTGGAGAGGTGACAATACCGGCCCTCAAGCACGCCGAGCCGCTCAAGGTCGAGTGCGCCCACTTCATAGAGTGCGTGGAGAACCACACGCAGCCTCGTTCCGACGGACGTGACGGGCTCCGCGTCGTACGCGTTCTCGACGCGGCACAGCGTTCTCTCAAGAGCGGCGGCGCTCCCGTGAAACTCAGCTGACCCACTTGGCACCGATCGCAGGCCGGACTTGTCCGGACCGCGACCTCGCTCATAAGGATCGAAGCTCAACGGCACAACACACGAAAGGACTGGCTCAATGGACAGGTACGTAGATCCCTCAGCAACCGTGGGCGCGGGCACAGCGTTAGGCTACTTCACAGTCGTCGAGCGGGATGTGAGGATCGGAGCGGGATGTGAGATCGGAAGCAACGTCGTCATACATCCCGGCACCGTGATCGGAGACCACGTCCGGATCGACGACAACACCGTCATCGGCAAGCTCCCGATGAAGGCTGCCTTGAGCGCAACGACCGAGGGAGACGATGTTCCCCCCGCGATCATCGCCGACGAGTGCCTCATCGGCGCCTGCGTTGTCGTGTATGCGGGCTGTGAACTCGGTACGCGGGTTCTGGTCGCCGACCTGGCATCGATCAGGGAGAACGTAGTCATCGGCGAGTACACAATCGTCGGCAGAGGCGTGACGGTCGAAAACCACTGCCGCATAGGCCGCCGCTGCAAGCTGGAGAGCGAGTGTTATATCACTGCCTATTCCAAACTCGGAGACAGGGTCTTCGTCGCCCCCGGCGTCTCGACGTCGAACGACAATTTCGTCGGGCGCTCCGAGGAACGATTCAAGCACTTCAAGGGCGTGATCGTTGAGAAAGGCGGCAGGATTGGTGCCGGAGTTGTGATACTGCCGGGCAAGACCGTCGGCGCAGACGCACTGGTGGCAGCCGGTTCGGTTCTGACAAAGGATGCCCCGGCAGGCAAGATCGTCATGGGAACTCCAGCCCGACCCATCCGGGACGTGCCCGAGGATCAACTTCTCGAGAACCAGGGTTGGGATGACTAGCTGGCAACCGCTCCTGTGCAATAAGGCGGCCCAATCGGGCAGGGGCTTTGCCTGCACAGCTGCCTTCCGTGGCACCTCACGATGACGCGGTTGCTGTTTGGCCGGGGATTCCTGCCACCAAGTCCCCCAGAGGACTCATACCTCCGGGGCACTTCTCGATCTTCTTTCGAGCTCCGGTTGACAGCGCCGTCCACGGCGCACCAATCAACAGAACCTCGTGCAATCACACGGGGCTCCGAAGAACCGGCTTGACACCGGCTGTTCCATACTACCGATACATCGCTTTGATCACCCCCCAGCTGGTGGGCTCGACCGGGGTTGCACCCCCGTTCAGAAAGAGGAGGTTCTCACCGTAGCCTCTGGCAAGAATCATGTCTGGATCTCCATCCGCATCGATGTCCATGAGGTCAACGCCCCCGCCGTGACCGGTTGGCGGGATGCTCACTCCTATCATCATGTCAGGATTCTCAACGAACTCAAACACCTGCGGTGTCCCCACATTCTCGAAGCACTCCGGCCACGTGTCGTACGAGACTCGTACAAGATCCAGGTCTCCATCGGAGTCGAGGTCGCCCAGAGCTATTGTTGGACACGCACCACCAACCTGTGGAATGCCATCCACCCATCCCACGTATTCGTAGGAAGGCGAGGACGCTGTACCC
>JAUWBY010000231.1 GCA_030609605.1 Candidatus Eiseniibacteriota bacterium | reverse complement strand
CCGAGCAGTATCGCCACGAACGGCAGGCAGTTGTACGCGTACAGCTCGCTGACACGGTTCTGCAGGGCAGAAGGGAAACAGACAACGACTGCAGCGGCTGCGAGACCGACAGCAGCAATCCGAGGGCCACCTGCCTTGGCCCGAAGACCCAGGGAAACAAGAATGCCTGCGATGGTCAATAGCACAGCGAAGACACCCAAAACGATGTAGTCCTTGTTCGTTGCACCTGCGTACGCTTGGACGGTCGACAGCGGGGACACGGCCGCGACCAGCATCATCCCAACGTTCTTGACCGTGACGAGGCCAACAGCAAGGTCATGTCGCGCATCGCCGAAGTGGAGCGATGCGGTACTCGCCACCGAGCGGGCCAATAGGTAGGCGATCGCACTCACGCTCATCGAAATGAGCGCGGGGGCGACACGGCCGATGGGAACACGACGCTGCCAGATGGCCCAAACCAGCACGAATCCAACGGGAACCAGCATGCCGATTCCTGATTCCTTGCTCCACAAGCACAGGGCAGATAGAACACCGATGAGCATTCCTCGTGAGATGGACCCCCGTGTGTGTCCCGTCGTATCGACTGGCGGAACGCGTAAGCCTGTGAGGGCTATCGCGACGAGCAGCGCGGCGAATCCGGCGGCGGCACTGAGAAGCTGCGTCAGTGTGTCATTCGATGCCACGCCGTGCGCCGCTCCCTGGGCGGCGATGAAGAAACCCCAGCTGAACACAGCCGCCACCCTCGAACGAGTGAAGCGGTAGGCCATCAGATAGACGAGCAACCCGAGAGCCGCGTGCACGATGTAGTGGAGAGCATGCAAGGGCCAAGTGTGGCTTCCAAAGAACCTCTGCGTCACCGAAATCACGAGGAACACGATGGGCCGATAGAACGAATTGCCTACGTGCGGCGTCGCAAAGTGTACGAAGGGATTCATCTCACCAATGGCTCCATACTGATAGTCATCGGCAAAGAACGGACAGTCCCATGCGGGCGCGTAGATCACAGCGGTGATGACAATCCCGATGCCGAAGATGAGCGCAAGCTCGAGCCATCTGGGTGCGGTTGGGGCCTCCTGTCTGTGCATTCGCGTCTGTCCTCCTCCCGTCCCCGGCGACAGAGAGCTACTTCGCGGATTCTGGAAGCGCCGCCCAACAACCCGCGCATCAGCTGCGAGCGTCAGGGCCGGCGCGACGGGGGCCAGCGGCGCAGCACGCGGCGCATGCTGCGCACGCGATAGCAGCCAGCGTGACAGATAAGCTCGTCGGCTGCATGCGCTAGGCCGTTTCAATCCTCCTCGAGATCTCCACCATCGGCTCGGGATTGACGTAGAGCTGCCAGACCGCAACCAGCTCACCTGCGACGACGACACACCGCTGGAACCACCCAGTGATTCTCCTGTCTGAGAGCCCCGTTCTGATCGAACGTACCCTCCGCGACGCCCAGCAGAACCACGGTGTTGTCTCTGGCGAATGTGTCTTTCACATGAATCCGGAAGTCCGGAACCATGGAGAAGTAGCTCTCCCACCCGTCACGCATCTGCTCGCGCCCGCAATGCTCACTGCCGTCCGAATCGACGAACACGTGGTCCGCTGTCATCAATTCCGAAAGACGATCCGGATTCCCGGAGTTGATGGCGTCAACGAAGAGGAGTGCAATCTCTGTGGCAGTCATTCGCTGATACTCCTGAAGCGGCCAGCTCGCCGCCGGGAGAAAACCGTGAGAACCCCGAGTCCGACGCCTGCCATCATTCTGGGGCGGCCTCCCCTTGTTCCAGGGCCTTCCTCAATACGTCGCGTATCTCCTTCTTGTCCAAGGGCCCATAGGTGCTCCACGGGTACTCACCATTGACGAACGCCCCGGACGATGCACCGTATTTCGCCCGCGCTTGTCGATCATCGATGCGGAACTCGTTGAGCACGACTCTGTCCCCAAGCTCCTCGCACACGTGCCTCACATTGAGCAGCGTGTAGGGGCTTGCCGGGCACTTCGAGCACCAGAAGACGTCAACGACTACCTTGCCTGGTACCCGGGGGGATGAACGTCTCCGCTTGCGAGGAACGGGCAGCGGGAGCTCCACTGCTTCGAATCTCGTGATGAGCATCCTCAGGCCTTGGTTCTCGAACTGCTCGAACCCGAGTCCCGCGAAGAACCCGCTCATATCCTCGGTATAGGCGAACCCCAAGGGCGTCACGATCCCCGTACACTTGTCTCTCACATCCTCCACCATCGCTCGAACCAGAGCGCTGCCACACCCCGGTATCCGTTCATAGGTGGCCTCTCCCCACGGCGGAGTGTGCGGAGCTACGAGGCAGTTGACGATGTAGAGATCCGTCCCGACGTGGGAGATGGAGAGTCCGATGGGCATGTACTCGATGAACCCGACTGCCTGTTCTCCCTCGTAGGCGATCTGCGCGGACAGCCCTCGAGGCATCATCTTCCTGAGCCACTCGGCCTTGATCTCCGCTGCCTGCAGCCAAGTACGTTCTTCGTCCGTGGCGGGCGGCCTCTTCGTGAGATCGTTGTCGCAGCACGCCTCCGAAACCACGCCATTCATGTCCAACCGCCTGATCTCCATCACGTCCAACCTCGATCTGTACGATCCCGATATCTACCAGAGAGCGGCCTGACATCTCGCGTATCAGCTGCGAGCGTTAAGGCTGGCGCGATAGGTGCCATCGCGTGCACAGCACAGGCCGGGCTTACTCGCTGCCGGACTATCCCTTGACAGCGAAGTCGCCAACCATGGGCTTGACCAAGCGTTCGAAGTCGGCGTAAGCGAGCCGTATCAGCTCCGTGTGCGAACCCGCGTTGAACGCGATCTCCTCGTCTTCCGTCAAAGGAGCCGCGACGTAGACATCCATGCCGTAGAGGTTGCCGAACGGCGGCATGGCACCAAGCTGCGACTCAGGGAAGAGGTCGCGGAACTCCGCCTCGGAAGCCAACTCGACCTTGCCAACTCCCGCCACATCTTTCAGGTGTCCGAAGTCAACATGGAACGAAGCCGGAAGAACCGCCATGGCCATCGTGCCGTCGAGCTTGACCATGATGGTCTTGGCCAACTCCTTCCCAGGGATGTGCGCGGACGCCGCGACCTCCTGCGCCGTGTAGGCCGGCGAGTGCTCGATGGATACGTACTTCACACGCTCACTGTCGAGGAACTCGATCACCTTCCGCTTTGGCATCTGATCCCCCCTTTCTTGCGCCGGAGTTCTCACGTGCCTCCCCGGCTTCCAATCCCGCATCCGGAATCTCTAGTGTCAGGGCGACCTAATATCTTCGCATCAGCTGCGAGCGTTAAGGCTGGCGCGATAGGTGCTATCGCGTGCACAGCACGCGCCGCAGCCGCGCCCGCGATAGCAGCCGGCGTGACGGCCAAGCTCGACGGCCGCATGCGCTAGTTAGGGCGCGCTACATTGCCGGTGTCCACCCCCAGGCTCTCCGGCTACGAAGTTGCCTTCGTGGACGACGCCAAGAGCAGAGCAATGGCAATCAACGCCAGGTTCGTGCTCGCTCTCGAGCAAGCTTCTGGTCCCACTCCCAGCACTCTCGTGCATGCGAGCGAACCAATCACGGCGAAGATGAATCCCACCGCCGATCCAGCAATCAGGACCCAAGCCATGTTTCGCATGAAATGGACTCCTTCCTCAAAGAAAGACCGTTGCGCTCCCCAACATCCGCGCATCAGCTGCGAGCGTTAAGACTGGCGCGACGGGTGCCAGCTCCCGACTCCAGATACACGAAAGCTGCGGGTAGAACCCTCCGACCAGGAAGGCGGCACCCACAGCCCACTTGTACTCGCTCCGCCGCAGCGTCGCCTTCCGAGCGACACAGCATCCAGAATCAGCCTACGTCAACCAGCATGGTGATGTCAAGTTCCTGCCTACCTCAGGTAGTGTATCAGTTTGTGTGTAGAAAGGGCTTGAGGTGTTCTGAGTCCTGATATAGAAAGCGGGCATATCCGTGAGACCAATCACAACCCTTCGAAAAGGGGGATATGCCCGTGAGAGACCAAGGCCTCTCGAAATCCAT
>JAUWBY010000163.1 GCA_030609605.1 Candidatus Eiseniibacteriota bacterium | reverse complement strand
TGGACAGTCAACGTGCGCGTAGTGACGCTTCTCACTCTCGTACTCCACGTGACACGTCGCTATCGTAATGCCACGCTCACGCTCTTCCGGAGCCTTGTCGATCTGGTCGAACGGCACGTACTTCGCGAGACCTCGCTTCTCCAAACAAAGTGTCATCGCTGCCGTCAGCGTCGACTTGCCGTGATCCACGTGACCAATCGTACCTACGTTCACGTGCGGCTTAGTCCTCTCAAACTTCTCCTTCGCCATCTCCTCGTCCTCCAACTGGCTATCCGCTCTGCGGTATCAATGCTGCAAAGGCCTCCACTGTGATCAGAATGGCCCTATCTATGTCCAACCCCACCCCGCTGTCATCGTCTCCAGCGTCGCTTGGGGAACGATCGCATAGTGCGAGAACTGAGTTGTGTAAACGGCTCTTCCCTGCGAGAGAGAACGAACCGCAGTCGCGTACCCGAAAGTCCGCCCCAACGGGGCAGTCGCACTCACCACGCGTCCATCGCCCCTCAAACTTGTTCCCTCTATCCGCCCGCCCCGGGCGTTCAGATCGGCGATGATCTCACCCACGAACTGCTCCGGAACGACAATCTCAAGCTTGACCACCGGCTCGAGGAGCACTGGATGCGCCTTCCGAGCGGCCTCCCGAACGGCCATCGTGCCGGCCGCCATGAACGCCATGTCGCTCGAATCAGCATCATCGAAGCTCCCGCCGGTAAGAGTGACCTTGACATCGATCAGCGGGTATCCCGCCAGAATGCCATTCTCAAGCGAACTCCGGATGCCACTCTCCACGGATGAGATGAACTGCGCTGGTATCTCCCCGTTCTTGATGTCGTCGTGGAATTCGTTTCCGCCTGCGATGTTCGGCTCCATGCGTATGATCACGTCACCGTACTGCCCCTTGCCCTTGCCCATACCCTGGCGAACGAATTGCCCCCTGCCGTCGGCCGTCTCCGTGATGGTCTCCCTGAAAGCCACCATCGGGCGTCCGACATTCGCGCGGACGCTGAACTCGCGCACCATCCGGTCTACCAGGACTTCGAGGTGCAGCTCACCCATTCCAGAGATGATAGTCTGACCGGTGTCCTGGTCCGTCCTCGTGATGAAGGTCGGATCCTCCTCACTCAAGCGGCCCAGGGCCTGCGTGAGTCTATCCTCGTCTGCCTTCGTTCTCGGCTCAATGGCCACCGAGACGACCGGCTCTGGAAACGACATCGACTCCAGAACTATCGGCTTCTTCGGGTCGCACAGCGTATCGCCCGTCGCGGTCTCTTTGGGACCGACGACGGCCACTATCTCACCTGCCTTCGCGACGTCCAGGTCTTCCTGCTTGTTCGCGTGCATGAGAAGGATGCGACCTATTCTTACTTTCTTGTTCGTTCGCGGGTTCAGGTACTGCGAGCTCTTCTTCATTGTGCCTGAGTAGAGCCTGAGATACGTGAGTCTTCCGACATACGAATCACTTGCTATCTTGAAAGTGAGCGCCGCCAGCGGCGCATCGTCGTCGGCCTCCCGTCGCTCCTCCTTATCCGTGAACGGGTTCATACCCGTCACGGCCGGGATGTCCTTTGGTGACGGCAGGTAGTAGATGACACCATCGAGAAGGGGCTGCGCGCCGATGTTGCGAAGTACCGCCCCACAGAACACCGGGACGATTGCGGCAGCCAGAGTGCCCGCGCGTATCGCACGCCTCAGCTCATCGACGGAGAGATCCTCCCCGTGGACGTACTTCTCAAGAAGCTCGTCGTCGTGCTCCACCGCCAGTTCAATCAGTCTCTCCCGCCCAGCCTCCGCCTCCAACTGCATGTCCTCCGGGATGTCTGTCTCTGCGATGACGGCGCCGAGGCTTTCCGGATCGAACCTGAGCGCTCGCATCCGCACGAGATCGATCACACCCGTGAACGTATCGCCGGAGCCTATCGGCAGCTCGACGGGTGCCGGGGTGGCACCCAGTCTCTCGACCATCATCTCGAGCACGTTCTCGAAATCCGAGCCGATGCGATCCATCTTGTTGATGAAAGCCAGCTTCGGCACTCCGTAGTCATCGGCCTGTCGCCAGACGGTCTCCGACTGGGACTCCACGCCTCCGACAGCACAGAATACCGCTATGGCCCCGTCCAGCACCCGCAGGGATCGTTCAACCTCCATAGTGAAGTCAACGTGCCCCGGCGTGTCTATTATGTTGATCCGGTGGTCGAGCCAGAAGCATGTCGTCGCGGCTGAAGTGATGGTAATGCCACGTTCGCGCTCCTGGGCCATCCAGTCCATCACGGCCGCCCCGTCATGCACCTCCCCCATCCGACGAACCTTGCCCGTATAGAACAGGATCCGCTCGGTGAGCGTGGTCTTCCCGGCATCGATGTGAGCCATGATGCCGATATTCCTCACCTTCTCAATGGGGACTGCACGTGACATTCTCTCCCTACCGGTTCTCAGGACCTCACGCCCATGGACGCTGGTCCATCTTGCTGCCGACTGCGGAACGACCGCCGGGATCTGGTCAATACACCCGAACATCTCTGCTCCTGATCGTCTGGTCGAATCCGCTCCACCCAGAAGCCCCGAAATCTACCACCTGTAGTGCGCCAGCGCCTTGTTTGCCTCAGCCATTCTGTGTGTATCGTCGCGCTTCTTGACCGATGCGCCTTCCTTCTTGTACGCGGCGACCAGTTCACCTGCCAGTTTCTCGGCCATCGTGTGCTCGGAACGCGCCTTGGCAAAACCGATAATCCAACGAAGTGCCAGTGCTGTACGTCTCTCTGGCCTTACCTCGATCGGTATCTGGTAGGTGCTTCCACCGACCCGCCTCGACTTGACCTCCAACATCGGCTTCACGTTGCTGATGGCCTTGTCGAAAACCATGACCGGGTCTTCCTTCGTTCTCTCGGCAATGATATCCATCGCGTCGTAGAGAATCCTCTCGGACGTGCTTCGCTTCCCGCCTTTCATAAGACAGTTGATGAAGCGAGTCACGAGCGCGCTCCCGAATCTTGGATCGGGTTCCCTCAGTCTCTTCGGAACCTCGCGCCTTCTTGGCATCTCTAGTTCTACCTCCACCTGTTCGCTGCGACACCTTCCATACTTGCTGAAGGCATCTCCTCTTCAGAGACTAGTCTGTTTACTTGGGCCGCTTCGTTCCGTACTTGGACCGGGACACCTTCCGCCCTTCAACACCAATTGAGTCCAGCGGGCCCCGAATCACATGGTACCGCACGCCCGGCAGATCCTTCACCCTGCCACCCCTGATAAGAACGACGGAATGCTCCTGCAGGTTGTGACCCTCACCGGGTATGTAAGCCGTGACCGAATCACCCTTCATGAGTCTCACCCTCGCAACCTTCCGAAGAGCGGAGTTCGGCTTCTTGGGTGTCGTCGTGTAGACCCTGGTACAGATTCCTCGCCTCTGCGGGTGACCTTGGAGCGCCCGCGCGGGCTTCTTCTTGGCCCTCGGCTTCCGGCCCTTCCTGATGAGCTGACTAATTGTCGGCAAAACCTCGTCCTCCTCGATGACTCTGCTTGCGGTGCTCCGAAACCTCTCGATTCCCTATGGGGCTACTCCGATGCCGAGGTGAGCGTGCCAACGCTGCTCTCCACGACCTGGTCCGGCTGTTCCACGACTCTGGGAGCCGGCACCGCCGGTTTTGTGACTCTGATGTTCGAATACAGATCCAATCCTGTTCCCGCCGGGATACGTCTCCCGATGATCACGTTCTCCTTGAGACCAACGAGTTCATCTCTGTCGCCGCGAGTCGCAGCCATCATGAGCACCCGCGTCGTCTCCTGGAATGACGCCGCCGAGATGAAGCTCTCTGTCGTCAGCGCCGCCTTGGTGATACCCAGAAGCAGAGCTTCGTGAGTCGCGGGACGCTTCCTCTCGCTCTTCTTCCTTACTCCCTTGTTCTCGCCGGCAATTCTGTGATTCTCCAGCTCGAACTCCGGACGCGGCACGATGTCTCCCTCGAGGAACTTCGTATCACCAGGTTCGAGTACCCTCACCCGTCTCAGCATCTGGCGCACGATCATCTCGATGTGTTTGTCATTGATCCTCACGCCCTGCAGACGATAGACCTCCTGGATCTCATTGAGGAGGTATTCCTGAACAGCCTTCTCGCCCTTGATAGCAAGGATGTCGTGAGGATTGACCGGACCCTCCGAAAGCCTGTCACCGGCCTCTACGCTCTCCCCGTCGTGGACCCTGAGATGCGTGCCGTGGGGCAGGCGGTAGATCCTCTCGACGCCCTGCTCACCCGCAACGATGACATCTCTCAGCCCCTTCTTGACATCTCCGAATCTGACAATGCCGTCGATTTCCGTGATTGTCGCTGGGCTCTTGGGCGGCCGCGCCTCGAAGAGTTCCTCAACTCGAGGCAGCCCGCCCGTGATATCGCGCGTCTTGCCGAACTCCCGCTGGATCTTCCCGAGAACAGTCCCGGGCTTCACATCCTCTCCATCCTTGACGAGGATCTGCGCCCCGGTCGGAAGGATATACCTCTCGTGTGACTTACCGGACTTCGACTCAATGATGATCGAAGGATGCAGTTCCTTCTCACCGTCCTCCACGATCATCCTCTCTCGATGTCCGGTCGACTCATCGGCGACGCGCTCCATTGTGCGGCCAAGCTCGATCTCATCAAACCGAACGATGCCGCCCAACCGGGCGATGATGGGATCGTTGTACGGATCCCACTCGAAGAGAATGTCACCTTCCTCTATGTGCTCACCATCGTGTACGCGCAGAATGGCACCATATGGGATATTGTAGGCCCGTTCCCGACCGTCGTCGCCATCCTTGATCAGTCTGGCACGCCTGCCGATGATAATGTGGTTGCCTTCCTTGTCGATCCGAACAGCGTTCTCCTTCTTGAAACCGAACCGAATCGTCCCCGACGCACTGGCCACGCGCTTCGATACCTCAGCGATACGGCCGGATGTCCCGCCGATGTGGAACGTCCGGAGTGTAAGCTGTGTTCCGGGCTCTCCAATAGACTGCGCAGCCACGATGCCGACGACCTCCCCTATCTCCACCGTCCGTCCGGTTGCCAGGTTCCGACCGTAGCAGCTGATACAGATGCCGCGTCGTGATTCACACGTCAGCACTGAACGGATGTTCACTTCTTCAACATTGGCGTTCCGGATCCTGTCCGTCATCTCCTCATCGATGAGCTCGTTCCGCTTCACGATGATTTCGCCTGTCGTCGGGTCCTTCACCGGCTCGGAAGCTACTCTGCCCAGCACTCGCTCGAAGAGCGGCTCAACCACTTTGCCGGCCTCGACAAGCGCCTTGGTCAGAATCCCACGACTGGTTCCGCAATCGACCTCGGAGATCACAATCTCCTGAGACACGTCCACAAGACGCCGCGTGAGATAGCCCGCATCCGCTGTCTTGAGCGCCGTGTCGGCGAGGCCCTTTCTTGCACCGTGAGTCGAGATGAAGTACTCGAGCGCCGTCAGACCCTCGATGAAGTTCGATCGGATGGGCGATTCGATAATCTCACCCATCTGACCTGTCAGCTTC
>JAUWBY010000210.1 GCA_030609605.1 Candidatus Eiseniibacteriota bacterium | reverse complement strand
GTATGTGGTCGTGTCCTCAGAGTAGGTCGTGCTCGCGTAGAGCGGACCGTTGTAGGTCTGAGAATGAAGTCTCTTGTCGGCCGGGAGCGTCAGCTCATAGCGCTTCTCAATAATCGGAACCGATGACTGGAAGAGCACGATGTCGAAGTACTCACCCGGCATCGGCGGTATGTACTTGTCGTCATCCGGTTCGGCCAGAAGACCACGACCGACCGGAAGCCCGCGCCCGACGCCCGTCGACTGCGAGCCCTCAGCTGCGAGTCCGCCAACCGGCACGCCACCTGCGCTCGGCACACCACCGTCACCCTCCAAGAGGGCGTAGCTGTAGCCCTTCCGGAAAACGCGGATCTCGACGCCGTCATCCACTTCCAGACGGGGAAGCTGGAGAGTCTTGATGCGCGAGTTCCAATAGATGCCCCACTGCGGAGCCGGTAGGTCGCGGACGTCCGATACATCTACAGGGATCATTTCCTCTCCCCGAACGATGTTGACCTCCGTGATCTCGATGAAGCTGCTCCACGGCTCGTAGCCCCATCTGAGCACTGAACGATCACGGCAGCCGGCCGGCGTCAGCATCTTGTAGAGCACGTAGCCGTCGACGTATGTGACCCCCGAAGGTTTCACGCGGTTCTCGGCAAGATCGTAGACGATGATGTAGTCGGCCCCGGGGTGGTCGTCGGTGTCTCCCGCGTCCGCCAAGCGCGTGAACGCCGTGGCCGGCGGACTGTCGCCGGGCGGAAGTGCACAATCGGATGTGACCGCCGCCTCGGACGACGCCGCGCTCGTTGCCAGCAGCAGCGCCAGGAGTGTGGTGATAAGCAGGACCGCCGCTGTAGTGGTCAAACCTGACCTCTCTGATCGGATCAAGCATTCCTCCTCGGTTCGTCATCTCGTGCCGGCCACTAGACCGGGCGCTCGTCACTGTCTTATGTGTTCTGACAATCCTATGCTATCAGGATCGGTACAACAACACGTCCCCGCGCGCAGACGCAGAGACGGTGAGACCTCAGTAGCTTCGCTTGCTTGCTAGATTCGCATAGTTGTGTTATACTGTAGGAAAGCAATCCAATTCTGTTGCTCGCCCCCAAGACAGAGGACAAAGACAGAAAGAGAGACGGCAACATGCGACATGGCAAGGCCCCCATATTGGTGGCAGCTCTGCTCCTCACGCTTCTTTCCCAGACGGCACTCGGCCTGAAGGTGGTCACGTATAACATACTCAACTTCCCCGGCACAACGGGCTCGGCCCGTGAGGATGATTTCATAAAGGTCTGCGACGAGCTCGAAGCGGACATAATCGTCGTGCAGGAGATGCTCAGTCAGACAGGCACAGACCAGTTTCTCGACGACATCCTGAACTACACTGTACCAGGAACATATGCCGCCGGCCCGTTCGTCAACGGCTACGACACCGACAATGCCCTTTTCTACCGCACAGCTACCGTGGACTACATCTCGCACCAGGAGATATCCACGGCCCTCAGGAACATCTCCGAGTACGTCCTCCGTCCTGTCGGCTACAGCTCCTCTGATGCAGAGCTCACGATCTATTCTCTCCACCTCAAGGCTGGATCCACTTCAACGGATCAGACGAAGCGTCTGGCCGAGGCGACGATACTCAGAAACCACATGAACAACCACGATCCCGATGCCCACTTCATGGTCGCCGGTGATCTCAATATCAGAGGGAGTTCCGAGAGCGCGTACCAGAAGTTCGTGGGCAGCGAGGCGAACAACAACGGTCGAGTGAAGGACCCCATCAACAGACCCGGGTACTGGCACGACAGCTACACGTTCAGGGACATCCACACGCAGTCTCCACGCACAACGCAGTTCGGTGGAGGCGCAACAGGTGGGATGGATGACCGCTTCGACCAAGTCCTCATCTCATATCCTCTCGACGACGGCGACGGTCTCTCATACGTTTCTGGAAGCCACGTCGCCTACGGTAACGACGGCGGTCATCTGAACCAGGCCATCAACTATGGTACGAACTACGCTGTCGGATCCGTCATCGCCGACGCGCTTCACGAAGCGTCCGATCACATCCCGGTCTACGCAGATTTTCAGGTGCCGGCGAAGCTCGACTGCGCGTCGTCACTGGCGTTTGGCGAGGTGATCATCGGTGCGGTCTCAGAGCAGATCCTCTCTGTCGGTAACTCGGCCGTCTCACCGGCAGACGACCTGGACTACTCCTTCAGCGCTCCTTCCGGCTTCGAAGCACCTGCCGGTGGTTTCTCTGAGCCCTCCGGTGGAAGCAGTGGGCACTCCATCTCGATGAACACCTCATCAGCCGGTGCGCAAGCAGGCGATCTGACTGTGTCATCGAACGACGTCGACCTGCCTGCGGCGAGCGTTGCTCTCTCAGGGACGGTACTCAACCATGCCGCGCCGTCACTCGCGGCAGCGGACATCCTTCTTGTCAACACGCTCGATTTCGGGACACACCACGCGGGCGATTTCGACCAGATGGGAATCAGCATCCACAACTTCGAATACGACAGCCTCCAGGCGCTACTTGAGATCTACGACGCTGAAATCGTGGGCGGTGGAGGGGTCTTCTCGATTGTCGGCGGGTTCTCCGCCCAAGAGGTCGGATCTACACCTGCGGACTACCGCCTCGTGTTCGACGACGCCTCGGCGCCGACCGGCGTTGTCTACGAAGCGGTCCTCACATTCAGCACGCGCGACCTTCCAGGCATAGTCGGTGGAGTCATGCAGGATGATCTCACCATCCACCTGAGTGCGTGTCCCCTCAGCGGCACATCGGTGCCGTCCGGCCCCACGTGCTTCGCGCTCGCTCCGGGCAGACCCAACCCGTTCACTGACGCCACGGTGCTTCAGCTGTCGCTGCCGACGGCGACGAAGACCAGAGTGCTTGTGTTCGACATCTCCGGCAGACTCGTGAGGACTCTGGTCTCAGAAATCCTGACAGCGGGCGACCATGCTGTGCCGTGGGACGGCAGGGATGACCACGACGAGCTCGTGGCATCGGGCATTTACCTCATACGAGCGGACGCCGGCGAGTGGCGGCAATCGCGGAAGACGGTGCTTCTCAGGTAGAGAAACCTCCTTGCCGAACGACAAGAGGCCGGACGGATTCACCCGCCCGGCCTCTTGCTCTGGCGTCCGGTATCGCCGTACAGCACGTCCCAGGCTTGGCTCCACCTCCCTAGTCGTCGTCCGGCTCCGCCTCTTCTGTCGCAGGCCTGGACGGACGGGCGCTTGCGTTCTCACGCGCCTGCTGCCGCCGCTGCTCCTCGTGCTCGTCGTAGTCAACGCTCATCGTCCGGGGCAGACCGTAGGCTTCGGGATGCATGTACTTGCCGCGCTCCCTACCGGACTTCATCTCCTCCACCGGAGTCCGGTTTTCCTCGGCGAACTTGTCCTGACGGATCCCGGTCACCTGCCAGGAGATCTCCATGCCCGGATCGCCGCCTGCGATCCTGAAACGGTTGCCGGAGACCTTGTCGGCAACGTAGACGGGGGCGAACGCACCAACGCACGTCAGCTGATACCGGAAATCCCGGTTCAAGGTCTCGAACCACTCGGGGAGATCGACCCACGCCTCACCCGACGCGTCCAGAACGGCGTTGCCGTTGGACATGTTCATCATGTCGGGGCTTTCCACGAACGAGTGGTAGAGATATTTGTTCGCGGGGTCGAGCGGGTGGTAAATCACAGATCTTGCGAGGCTGTTGTCGAAGGTGCCGGTCACCCTGACGTTTCCGGAGAAGTAGCCGGCCCAGTTCGTTGCCCCGCCTCCTGCGTAACCGTAGATGCCGCGGTTCAGTCCGTCACCGGATGCGCAACCGTAGACGCCGGTGTTCGTCCCCGAGCCGCCGTTTACATAGCCGTCCACTGCATAGTAATGCCCACTCCCCGTGGGAAGGACCTCACCGGCCACTCCGGTGTATCCGCCCACGAAATAGCCTCCGTACCCATAGTAGTCCGCTGGAACGCTTTCCCCGTAGACCGCTGTGGCGTCGTACCCGCCGGTCCCCGTAAACTCTGCGTGGACCACGTGCGTGTTGCTGCTCTGGTACGAAGAATACACTTGGACCGCGTAGAAGCCGTCCGTCTCACCGTAGTAGGCCGGCCCCTCGCCGTTCGTGCGGGCATCAACCACGGGTGAGCTGTTGCCGGAATTGGCAATGTCGAAGTCCGCGACGCTGCCGCTTGTTGTACCGGTGTGATAGCCCCGGATCACGTCACCCGTGCCGATGTTCCTTGCGTAGATTGCCTCGCCGGTGCTGCCCGCATTCTCGATGCGGAATTCCGCCGCCTCGTATATGTTGGCGCCGGTCTGAGAAACGCTGAACGCATCGGCGGCGCCTGAGTAGGTACCGTCGTACGGCAGCGTCAGTTCGCCCGGGGCCTGCCAGCTGCCCGCGCCGGTGGCGTCTGATGTGAGGACGTGCCC
>JAUWBY010000230.1 GCA_030609605.1 Candidatus Eiseniibacteriota bacterium | reverse complement strand
TTTGGTTTCCGTCGATGCCTTCCGGACAGACGCAGACAGTGACCCCGTTGACAGGGTTCTCGGGTAGAATGCCGAATCCAAGCGCCTTCACAGCCGCCCTCGTCGCCTCCCCCATCGTCTGGTGACGGGCGTAGATCTCATTCCAACCTTCGTCATCCATCATCTGAAGAGCGGTCTCGAGACCATAGATCAGCGATACGGCAGGCGTGAAGGGCGTCTGGCCTTTTGACTGAAGCCTCTTCCACGTCTTCGTGAAATCGAAGTAGAACGTGGGCAGGTCGGACTTCGTCACGCACCGCCATCCGTTCCCGTTGATAGCCACAAACGAGATCCCGGGAGGCGTCATGAGCGCCTTCTGTGTTCCGGCCACCAGCACGTCTACGCCCCAGTCATCCATGCAGATTTCGTGAACGCCAACGCTCGACGTCGCGTCCACCACAGTGATGGCATCGTACCCCTCAGCAACCTTCGCTATCGCCTTGATGTCGTTGAGCGCGCCGGTCGAGGTCTCACTGTGGATGATGAGTACGGCTTTGGCATCGGGGTTCTGCTCCAGCAATTCCCCCACTCTGGCAGGGTCGTTGCTCCGCCCCCATTCAACTGCGTACTCGATGACGTCCACACCATAGACGTGGCAGATGTCCCGCCATCGCTCACCGAATGCGCCGTTCAGGAGACAGATGACCTTGTCACCACGCGAGAGCAGATTGGCGACCGCAGCTTCCATCATTGCCGTGCCCGAGCACGTGAAGAGCAGAACGTCATTGCGCGTGCTCAGAAGCCGCCCCAGCTCGTCCTGTACGTGCCTGACCTTGACCGAGAACTCGGGAGTCCTGTGGTGCAGGACTTGCTTGCCGACCGAGCTGAGCACGGCTCCCGGGATCTTCGTCGGACCCGGTGTGAAGAGTTTCGAATTCATCGAGTTCCTCCATTGTGGAACAGAGCTCTCATGAACCTGCGGCCTCAGGCCCTTCTCGTGCCAGTGGCCTCACGAATCCAGCTCCAGATTCCCCTCACTCCCTCCCCCGTCTCGGCGGAGAAGAGAATGATGGGAGTCTCAGCATCGGGTTCGAGCGTCTCGCGCACTGTCTTCGCGGCACTCGCCCATTTGCCTCTGGATATTTTATCAATCTTCGTGACCGCAATCAATGCCGGGACGCGAGCGTACTTGATCCACTCGTGCATCTGCGCGTCCTCTCGGGTCGGTGTGTGACGCGCATCCACGAGGTGCACAATGCCCGAAAGCTCCTGACGCTCGTTCAGGTAGGACTCTATCAGCACTCCCCACTTGCGCCTCACGCTCTTCGGGACCTTCGCGAACCCGTATCCGGGGAGGTCCACGATGATGAGACCCTGTTCTATCCGGTAGAGATTGAGCTCCCTGGTCTTCCCCGGCGTGCCCGAAATCCTCGCCAGGCTTCTCCTGCCGGTGAGCTTGTTAAGGAGTGATGACTTCCCGACGTTCGACCGGCCGGCCAACGCAATCTCGGGCAGGCCGCTCTTCGGCAGCTGCTTGATGCTCGCCGCACCCAGAAGGAACTCGGCGCTCTTCACTGCCATGTTGCCTCTCCCCCCGGGAATGCAGAGACCGCGACGCCCCTGGGCGGGACACCTCTATCGCGGAGCGAACAAGAAGAGGGCCCCGCGTCGGCGAGGCCCCCTTGTCCGGTTCTGCCGATACTGCTAGTGCGGCGGCGCCGGGGTCAACGGGGGCTTGGGGCGCTGTTCACCCTTGACCTCTTCCGATTTGACCTCGGCCTTTGGCCAATCCTCGAATGCAACCTCGAATATCTGATCGATGCTGCTGACAAGCTTGATATCCAGATCTCGCTTGACCTCTTTCGGCAACTCAGCCACGTCCTTCTCGTTTCTGGCCGGGATGACGAGTGTGGTGATCTTGGCCCGGTGAGCAGCAACCGCCTTCTCGTTCAGGCCGCCGATCGGCAGCATCTTGCCGGAGAGCGTGATCTCGCCCGTCATCGCGACGTCCGACCGAGTCGGCAGCCCCGTCAGAGCAGAGACCAGAGCCGTGGCCATCGCCCCACCTGCGGACGGCCCGTCCTTCGGAATGGCTCCCTCCGGTACGTGGATGTGTATGTCTGTGTTCGCCAGCATGTCTTCGTCGATACCCAACTCGGCGGCGTGGGCCTTCGCGTACGAGAGCGCGGCCTTGGCCGACTCCTGCATCACCTCACCCAGTTTGCCTGTCAGCGTGAGATGACCATCGCCCTTCATTGTGAGGACTTCGATCGTCAGTATCTCTCCTCCGACGCTCGTCCAGGCCAGACCGGTTGCTACTCCGACGCGGGACTCGGTCTCAACCTCCTGCGACAGGAACCTCGCCATGCCGAGAAACCGGCGCACCGCAGCGGGTGTAACGCGGTGAGTCACCTTCTTCTTCGTCTTCGCCGCGTGCTCTCTAGCGATCTTTCTACAGATATTCGCTATCTCGCGTTCGAGGTTTCGTACACCCGACTCCCTGGTGTAGTCCTCGATCAGTCGGACGATTGCCGCATCGGAGAACGTTACGCCCACGTCGGAGAGACCGTTGGCCTCGACCTGCTTGGGAACCAGGAATTTCTTGGCTATCTGAAGCTTCTCTTGGGCCAGGTACCCGGGCAACCGGATCGTTTCCATCCTGTCCTCAAGAGCCGGCGGGATGGTGTGCAGCACGTTCGCCGTGGTGATGAACATCACCTCTGAGAGATCGAAGTCCACATCGAGATAGTGATCATTGAACGCACAGTTCTGCTCAGGATCGAGTACCTCCAGGAGTGCCGACGCCGGGTCGCCCCGGAAATCGGAACTCATCTTGTCTATCTCATCGAGAAGGAAGACAGGGTTCTTCGAACCGGCCTTCCTCAGGCCCTGAATGATGCGGCCGGGCATGGAACCGATATAGGTCCGTCTGTGACCCCTGATCTCCGCCTCATCTCTGACTCCACCAAGTGAAACGCGCACGAACTTGCGATCGAGCGCCCTCGCGACCGATTTCCCGAGCGAGGTCTTGCCGACACCCGGAGGACCAACAAGACAGAGAATGGGGCCCTTCACCTTCTCGGTGAGCTTGAGAACTGCCAGGTACTCAAGAATACGCTCCTTCGGCTTCTTGAGACCGTAGTGATCTTCCTCGAGGATGTCCTCGACCTCCCCAATGTCCTCCCGATCGGCGGTCCGCTTGTCCCACGGCACCGTTGTCATCCACTCGATGTACGTCCGGACGACAGTTGCCTCGGGCGACATCGGCGACATCTTCTTGAGGCGATCGAGTTCAGAGAGAGCCTTCTTCTCCGCTTCCTCGCTCATGTTGGCTTCTTCGATCGACTTCGCAAGCTCGGCAACCTCAGGCGCGCCCTCGCCCTCCTGCCCCAGCTCCTCCTGGATCGCCTTCATCTGCTGGTGGAGATAGAACTCCTTCTGACTCTTCTGGAGTTGCTCGCGGACCTGGTTCTCGATCTTGCGCTCCAGCCGCAGGATTTCCAGCTCACCCGAAAGCGCTCTCGCCAGAATCCGGAGTCTGCCCGTCACATCGGAGGCCTCGAGGATCTGCTGCTTCTCCTCGATCTGCCCTGCAAGATGCGTCGCCACCGTGTCGGCGAACCGTGCCATGTCTTCCATGCCAAGAACCGATGCCAGCACCTCTTGCGGTATCTTCCTCGAGAGCTGGACGTATTCTTCGAACTGGCTTGCGACGCTGCGCATCAGCGCCTCGATCTCAACTGTGCGATCGGTCGTCTCGTCAACGAGTTCAACCCGCGCCTGGATGAAGCTATCCCCGCGGATGAACCGCCTGACGGTACCGCGAGCGAGGCCCTCGACCAGGACCTTCATCGTCCCGTCCGGCAGCCGCAGAAGCTGGAGAACACGGACGATCGTCCCCGTGCGGTAGAGATCGTCGGACGCAGGTTCCTGCGTCTCTGCTTCGCGCTGTGTCACGACGAACATGATCTTGTCGCCGTGCATGACTTCCTCAAGAGCACTCACTGAGCGCGGACGCCCAACGAGAAGAGGCACGATCATACGCGGGAACAGG
>JAUWBY010000020.1 GCA_030609605.1 Candidatus Eiseniibacteriota bacterium | reverse complement strand
GCCGAAGCCGAGAGCCACCGTCTGGTACCCGAGCGTCTGGTGTGTGTACGCAACACCGGCCGGGAGAGGCGTCATGTCGACCTTCACGTACTCGACGGCCGTCTCAGCACCGACAGTACCGGCGTAAGGCTGGATGACGTCGAAGTAGTTCAGAACCGGACAGGCGCCACGCACGATGCACTCGCCATCGTCGTAGTCCATGAACGTGTTCCCGCCCGCGTACTCACGCAGGACCGGGATGCTGTCGACAGTCACTATACCAACCGCGTTCTGGACGTAGTCTGTGGCAAGCCACAGCGTCACGAAGTCCGACACCTCGAGTCCGACGTCCATCAGCTCGTAGCACCAGTCGTTACCGGTGACAAGGAAGTTCCTCTCCTTGCCGCCGCCGGCCTGGTTCAACCAGCCGATGATGTTATCCTGGTCGACGTCCCAGAACGTGTATGAGTCGAACTCGTCCGTGAGCCAGATGACGGTATCGTAGTACTTGTACCCCATCGTATCCGGTCCCTCGGAACTCGCGCTTCCTGACGGAACCTCCACATCGTACGTCTCCCACTCATAGCCGAGGATACCCAGGGCCTCGCGGAAGTAGTACTTGGAACTGTGGCGGTAGTTGCGCTCGGCGCCCGGAGTCCTGCGGCCGTGCTTGTCAACAAGCAGGATGCCGGGGAATGTGGGCGTCGCGCTGATCGGCAGGATCGAGAACTCAAAGTAGCCGTTCGGAGCCGAGCCGGGGTACGTGGCGATGTTGCCCTCGCCATCCAGGGCTTCGTAGTAGTAGTGGATTTCGCTGCCGGGATTCATCTGGCCAACCGGTGGCGGGCATATCCAGTCGTTGCCCACCGGATCCAGGCGGCGACACGTGTAAGCTGCCCACGTCGCACCATCATCATCCGATGCCATGAGCGTGAGTGTCACGACATCGTCGTCGTCCTTGACCATGATCTCAGCCGAGTCAAGGAGAGCATCAGCCATCTGCTCGATGAACCAGTCGTTGAAGCGGTCCCAGGTGCCGTACGTGAACGCTGTGCCCGGATCACCCGATGGAATTCCGAGTTTGGCGTGGTTCACTATGAAGCCTGCCATGTGGGTTCCGGGTGCTGCTGGATCAGTGTTGTAGCAGCGGAACTCGATGGCGAA
This sequence comes from Candidatus Eiseniibacteriota bacterium, assembly GCA_030609605.1. Lineage (GTDB taxonomy): Bacteria > Joyebacterota > Joyebacteria > Joyebacterales > Joyebacteraceae > Joyebacterum. The sequence continues at coordinate 15,899 of JAUWBY010000020.1, read as the reverse complement.
CCAATCGTTCCCGGTGAAAGCATCCCAGTCGTCATACTTCGTGTTCCAGTAGGGACCACCATACCAGGCTCCCGGGTTCTCATCCCTGAAACCGTCGAGAGTCGTTACGCACGCTTCAATGTCGCTCGATGCCAACCAGACATCGTAGATATCGTTGGAGTTGTTGGGACAATCGAGCCAGTAGTCCCACATACCAACGAGCTTCGCCGCACCACTGATATCGATCGGTGGGCTGATGAGATAGCTGGTCATCCCATCGACGACCTTGTTCGTGAATGGATCCAGCGACGCGTACATCCATCCGGAACGGTTCTCACAGGTGAACGGACGGCCCGTCTCGAAATCGGTGCCGAAGAGACCGCGGAAGTACTGAACGCCAGTGGCACCCTGCTGGACCGTGTCTTCGTGTATCCAGCCGTTGTCTCCGGGAGCCTCGACGTCATCCGACCATATCGAGACCGTGTTCACGGTTATGTCGAAGTTGTCCAGCTGCCAGGCGCCGTCCAGCACCGAGTTCATAGGCGCGTTGTTGTACTCGTCCTGCGACGAGTAGGCTTCGTCCGACTCGAACCGGAAGCGGAGTTCGATATCCTGGCCGGCCCACGTGTCCAGACTGAGGACGGGGTGTCCCCAAGTCGCGCTGTCCCAGTCCTGGCTCATGCCGGGCGAGCCCTCGAAACCAGGGTTCGTCACCGTGTAGATGGTCTGCCAGACCGAGCCACCATCGCTCGAGACATCGACGTAGCCGTAGTCGTAGTTGTGTTCCATCGCGAAGCGCTGGTCGAACTCGATCTCCACGTCATCGCCGCCGACACTCCAGCTCGAGAGCGGGAGGTCGCGAGACATTATCTGTGTCCAGCTGTTGCCGTAGCCACGATCCTGAAGCCAGCACTCATTGTATGTTCCACACCACCAGGTACTGTCGCCGTGAGATCCCGGCGTCAACCTGATGTTGTCCTTGTGCCAGTAGTTCTCCTGGCCGAGAGTTCCGGACAGGTCGTACGATGTCCAGCCCGCGTTGTCACCCGTGAGATCCTCGAAATCCGCATCGAAGATCCATAGGGTTTCCAGGCGTGCCCCGCGTAATTCCTCATCTGCGATCCCTGACGGTTCCAGGGTCATCAGATCGTGGCTGACCCGCTCACCGGCACCCGGCTCGAGGCCGCGCGCGGCAGCACCCGAGGCAAGAGCAGTGAACACAAGGCCGACGGTCAAGAGGACGATCGTTCTGCCATTCATTGAGTACTCCCCCTTTGCAGAAGGCGGCCCTGCTCATCGCGCATCTTTGCTTCCACTGCATGTGGCATGAGCAGACAGATCTATACATCTTGCATGGGAGGACCGAGCGCGACGCGCTCAGTGAGTCCGATGCACAGGCAACCCCGCCCATTTCCCGACTCGGAAACAGTATACCAGAAGTGGGACCACGTAGCAAGCCGATCGTTGGGCATCTTGTTTTGCCGGGGAGTCGGTAGCGGCGCTTCTGGTTCATGTGTTGGGCACTGCAACGAGAGAGAGGGCGAGCCATTGGGCCCGCCCTCTCCTGATACAGCCATAGTGCAATTGGACGCGAACTACCTGTACATCGATTTCACCCTGCCCCAGCTCGTGTTCTCAACCGGTGACGAGGGCTCGTCGGAACCGATCTTCACCCACTTGATGTACCAGCCGGGGTAGAAGACGGAACCGTCGGCGCCGAAGTTGAAGCCGATGAGAATGCTCTGGCCTACGTACTCAGAGAGGTCAAAGCAGTCACGCAGGAAGGCCGTGCTGAACTGATGGCCCGTGAAGATCGGCTGACCCATGATGCAGGCCGCGCCGTAGGGGGAGCCGATGCCGTCGTAGCCGCGCTGCGGCGCGATCAGCTGCCACGTGGCGCCACCGTCGGTCGACACGACGACGTTGCCGCCGTCGTAGCTGGCCTCTGTGTCGTAGTAGTGGCAGAGCTCCATGCACCAGCAGTACTCGTTGATCTCGAACGGACCGATGATGGCACGCTCACCACAAGGCACATAGTCGCCGCCGACGAGGGTGCCGAGTATGTTCGTCACAGAAACGTCGTCACAAGCGACTTCCGGAATGGCGACCGGAATGCCCCAGTCCCAGATCGGGTCGCCCTCGCAGGGCTGCGTCCAGTAGTCATTGGGCGACTCGTTGAAATCGATGTTGTAGCAGGTGTAGAGTGACGGGCAGCAAGGCTCCTCGGGGCACTCGCACTGCTCGCACTCGATGGTCAGCGTGAAGGAGTCCTCCGCGCCATCGTAACCGTCGACGACAACGTAGTACGTGCCGGGTACGAGACACGCGGTTGTGGCAGAGCTGTTGCCGTACGCAATACAGTCGTTCTCATCGCAGCTGCCAAGGATGAAGACGTCCAGATCGGCTCCCATGTCGGAGATAGTGGCAGTGACGATGTAGCACTCAGGTCCGCCGAGCACGAGCTCGTAGACCGCTTCGCCGCCGGCCTCGTTCCAGCCGGTGCATGAGTAGTACTCAACATTGTTGGGCAGTCCGACATTCGAGCCCTGGACGACGTCGCCGCAGTTGATGCTGATGGCGGCAGTGCAGTCGAGCAGGCCGCGAGATCCCTGGACCGGCTCGGTCCAGTCCTTCTTCGCGGCCGTGGTGCCGATGGCCAGCGCGACGATCATGACGGCAATCAGTGCGTAACGCATTCTTCCTCCTATGCAGCTGTTCTTGAACGCCCGGCGGTCATCACCGTCGAGGCGTTCACCAATGGAATACGGGGTAGAACTGTGCAAGAAATGAGCCCAACCCAGTCATCCCTCGTGGCCGTTATCGCCGTTCCCCTCCGGCGGCCACGGGCTTGGTAGCCCTGCACAGTCGCTTCCGGAATTTGAGGAGTTCGAAGGCTGCCAGGTAGACTCCGGCTGCCCCCAGGATGTAGAGCCAATCGATCGGTGACGGTCCTCTGAAGGAAAGGAAATCGCGGATGGGCGCGCCGTAGGCGGCGAGCGATGTCAGAGCCACCGAGATCACGATCGACCAGAGGATGGTCCTGTTGGTCCAGAACGTGCGGTTGAAGATAGAGCGCAACTCATAGCGTCGCGAGAGGATGTTCGCGAACTGGCAGTAGGCTACCGTCATGTAGGTGACGGTCGTCGCCCGCATGTACATCCACGTGCGGCCAGTTTCGACAGGGAAGGTCACACCCTCGCGCTGCATGAAAAGGGCGTAGTTCGCGAAGGCCAGCGCTCCCATCAGGACAGCCAGAAACGCTACCTCGGGTGACGTTCGGCGGTTCAGGATGTGGTCGCCGAGATTGCGCGGCGGAGCGGTCATGATCTCCTCGGACGGGGGGTCGAACGTCAGCGATGTCAGTGGCAGAACCTCGGCGAGAAGGTCGATCGCGAGTATCTGTATTGCCAGCATAGCGATGGCCCAATTCTTCAGTGAGACTGCCGTGAGGGCCAGGAGCACGACAACGAGTTCCGCACCGTTGGTCGTCATCGAAGCGAGAACCGTCTTGCGCAGGTTTTCGTAGATGGTCCTCCCCTCACGCACGGCCGCAACGAGAGTCGGGAAGCTGTCGTCCAGAAGCACCAGCTCGGACGCCTCCTTTGCAACGTCGGTTCCGATTCTCCCCATTGCAACACCGATATCCGCTCGTTTGAGAGCCGGAGCATCGTTCACGCCGTCGCCGGTGACGGCTACGATCTCTCCGGCGTCTTCCAGAAGCGTCACGATCCTCAGCTTGTCTTCCGGGCTCACGCGCGAGAATATGAGAGCCTCGTTCTCGCCCATCGAACTGGTGAGGTCTTCGTCGCTCATCTGTCCGAGTTCGCGTCCCGTGATGACGGGCGCGTCGCCTCCGGATTCCGAGAGTCCGATCTCGCGACCCACCGCCTGTGCAGTAGTAGCGTGGTCGCCCGTCATGATGAAGGTCCGGATCTTCGCCGTGTGGCAGTGCCGTATCGCCTCCCGGACTCCGTCCTTAGGCGGGTCCATCATGCCCACCAGTCCCAGGAAGATCACATCTCGTTCTACTTCTTCGAGTACGTAGTCCTGTCCGTTGTGATCGAGCGGACGAAATGCAATCGCAAGCACGCGAAGAGCCTGGCTTGAGAACTCCTCATTCATAGCCGTGATCCGTTCCCGGTCTTCATCCGTAATCGGAACGGCCTTGCCGTCGCGGTAGATCGATCTAGAGATCGAGAGAACGCTGTCGGGCGCGCCCTTCATCGCCAGCTGAAGCTGATCACCAAACTGCCTGACCGAACTCATGCGTTTCCGCTCCGAATCGAACGGGAACTCGTGAAGCTCCGGGTTCTCCTCATCCTCCGTCGGCGAGCGCGTCCCCAGCTTCACCGACATCGTAACAAGAGCAGCCTCGGTGGGGTCGCCGACAGCGTACCAGCCGTCGTGTTCCTCGTCGGGTTCGTGGATCTCGGCGTTGGATGCCATTGTCGCGGCATCCATGAGGATCTCTATCTCGTCTATCTGCTCCTGCGTGAGCGCCTTGCCGTTCTCGTCTTCTATTCCTCCCTCAGGTTTGTATCCAGTGCCGGTGAGCCGGTAGTTCCTTCCGTTGAACCAGACCCGCGTGACGGTCATCTCGTTCTTCGTGAGAGTGCCGGTCTTGTCGGTGCAGATGACGGTGGTGGACCCCAGGGTTTCGATGGACGGGAGGCTCTTCACGACCGCGTTTCGGTCGGCCAGACGTTTGCTTGCCGCAGAGAGGGCGACCGTCACCTGGGCCGGGAGTGCCTGCGGGACCATCGCAACGGCGATCCCGAGTGCGAGGATCATGCTGGTGAGATAGCTGAACCCCTGCCACACTGCCACCCCGAAAAGGGCCGCTCCGATCACCACGACGATCATCGTCAGGCGCTTCGCAAGTGCACTGAGTTCCTTTTCAAGAGGAGAACGCACCCGGCGCGTCTCCTGCGTCATGTTCGCAATGCGTCCCATCTCAGTGCTCATGCCGGTTCTCACGACCACGGCTGTCCCTGTGCCGGACGCAACCGATGTCCCGACGTACGCCATGTTGTCACGGTCCGCCAGGACGCAATCGTTCGAGATCGCGTCGCTTCCCTTTCCCTGCGGAGTTGATTCTCCCGTGAGTGAGAAGTCGTTGGTTCTCAGATTGAACGACTCGATGATCCTCACGTCAGCCGGTAGCTTGTCCCCAGCTTCGATCTGGACGATATCACCCGGCACGAGCTTGTCCTGAGACGCCTCCGTGAGCTGTCCATCTATCATGACCCTGGCGGGTGAACGTATGAGGTTCTTCAGGCTCTCGACGATCTTGCCGGCCTTGTACTCCTGGATGAAGCCGATGACGGCGTTCACGATGACGATTGTGAGCATGACGAAGCCGTCGCGGTGACTACCGATGGTGAACGAGATCGCCGCTGCAAGAATGAGCACGATGACGAGCACGTCCCTGAACTGGCGGATGAAGGTCATGAGCTTCGAGACGCGGCATTCGCCCGACAGCTCGTTCGGGCCGAACTTCAAGCGCCTTTCGTCGGATTCCTTCCGAGAGAGGCCTTTCTCACTCGTTTCGAGAGCGGTGAGAACCTCTTCGACCGTCATCCTGTAGTAGTTCCGGTCCGCCATTGAACGGATTCCTCCTTGGGAAGCCCGACTGCTGGTGAGAAACCTCCAGACCGAAGCCCGGTTCAAGTCAGGGGTCGTCTACACGAAGAAGACGGCCACACCGCACGGTGCGGCCGCCTTCGGCTTTCCTCTGTTGCTTCGCGACGCTCCCGATGGCCGCGCTTGCACTACCAGGCGTAGTCGATCTCCAGTCGTGGCCGCTTCTCCTCATCCGGATGTTCGCGGGAGGCGAATGAGAATCGCATTGGCGCCTCGCTGTAATCGGTCTCTATGCAGAGACCAAGGTTTGTGAAAGCACCCGTCATCCAGTCATCTACAAAACCCGTGATGTCGATACTGTACTGTCTGGAGACGTAGCTTACGTACACGTGTGTGGCGCCACTCGTGTGCTGGAGGGAATCGGCCCACACGACCTCCATCTCGTTCCAGTGGCTCGAGATGTGACCGACCAGCGTGAGAAGCGGGTCGTCACCGCTTGCCTCCCACGTGTTGTACAGCCTGAGCGTGCAGCTTGTGACCGCGGCTGTTTCCTCAAGTCCCTCGACCGGCAGAAACATGTAGAACTTGAAATTCAGTGAGTGACCATTGAATAGATCGAGCGTTTCGGATCCTCCAAAGTTGGAATTCGGCAGGTCGGATCGTACACCCACATCCGCCGTCGGATAGAAGGTCACGCTGGCCAGCTTCTTCAACGCTATGTCCAGCAGCTCATCGTCATCCTCCATATGGAGCTGCCTCGTGGATGTCAGGAAACCGTCCAGTGAAACCGATATCTGCTCCGCGTCCCTCGGCAGATCCCAGAAGTCGTACTGGCCCTGCTCGTCCGTGGTCTCGATCAGGCCATCCACATCAACGAGTGCTCCCTCAAGTGGACCTTCGACAGAGTGACTCACCGTACCGTGCAGATGAGTCACTTGTGGGATGACGCCCAGGAGAACGTCATATCGTGTTGCGCCGGTTACGTACACCGGTTCGGACAGACTGACGTGACCCAGCGCCGTGACGTGCAGGGAGCGCCAGCCTTCTCCGATGCCCAGGAGCATGTAGTACCCGGTTGCATCAGTTATGCAGATGACGTCATCGCACTCGACGTGCGCGCCCTGAAGGGGAGCTCTCCTTCCTGTGCTTGCCACCGTTCCGCTGATGGAGCCAGGGCGAGCAGGGGTCATATCGCAGGCCGCCAGAGACATGCACAGACCTGCCAAGAGTAACGTCACTGCGGCGCGATACCTCTGGTTTTTCATGGGTACCTCCAACTGGGGGGCTCCTGTCCGGCAAGTGAAAGGAGTCTCTCAGAGGCGAATTCCGACAGTGGGGTCGCACTCGAAGTCATTATCACCTCAACTCGCACTCTACCAGATTCCGGATCCGGCCTCCAGCCGATTCTGAAGAGACGGCACGTCAGGAACTGGAGCTTGACCTCAGCTGCAGGAGAGCTGACAATCAACTGCAGACCAAGAGGATCACGATCGGGGTCATGGGGGTGGCGAGATGCGCGTTGATGTACCCTACGGCAAGGGGCATATCACTGTTGACATAGAGGAGACGAGCTTCGCGGGGGCAATCGGCCTCAACGAAGTAGATATCGTCGATGAGGACGAGACGCTCACTCGTGCTCTGGAGCACCCCGTAGATTCCGCGTCGTTCAGCAGCTTTCTGGCGGGTACAGATGAGCTGGTAGTGATCGTCAATGATCGCACGCGCCCTACCCCCACAGCTCAGGTTCTGGAACTCATCCACCCACAGATCAAAGATGTTCGCCATCTGAAGTTCATCGTGGCCACCGGTGTCCACCGGGCTCCTACGGAGAACGAGTACCGAGAGATCCTGGGCGATCTCTACGAGGAGTACCGGGAGAGGATCATCGCGCACGATGCCCGGCGATCCACGGACATGGTTCATGTTGGGAGATCGAAGAGGGGAACCGAGCTGTATGTGAACGGTCACATCACCGAGGCTGAGAAGATCATCATTATCGGTTCGGTCGAACCACACTACTTCGCCGGCTACACAGGCGGCAGGAAAGCGCTTCTGCCCGGTGTCGCATCGTACGACACCATCGAGCAGAATCACAGCCTTGCTCTTCTGGAAGGCGCCCAAGCGCTGGTTCTCGACGGCAATCCGGTTCATGAGGACATGATTGATGCGATCAAGCACATCAGGAGCAGCGGCATATTCTGCATCATGACGGTGCTCGACAAGCATCACCGTGTCTACGCAGCGGCCGCCGGTGATATCAATGGGTCGTTCTCCGCAATGATCGCTCCGGCACTGGAGGTCTTCTCGGTTGAGGTCCGGGAGAAGGCGGACATAGTGGTGGCCGTCGCGCCCCATCCGATGGACATTGACCTCTATCAGTCACAGAAGGCGATCGAGAACGGGAAACTGGCGCTCAAGGACGGAGGGATTCTCATCCTGGTTGCCCAGTGCAGAGACGGCATTGGCGAGGACGCGTTTGTCAGACTCCTGAGCGTGTCTAGAGATCCCTCCCATGTGCTCGCGGAGATAGACAAGTGCTACAAGCTTGGCTACCACAAGGCGGCAAGGTTGGCGGAGACAGCGAAATGGGCGGAGATGTGGGTTGTGAGCGACCTTGCTCCGACCGCACTCGACAACGTCTTGCTTCGTCCCCTCTCCTCACTCCAGCGTGCAATCGACGAGGCCGTAGGCATCAAGGGCGACGATGCGAGCATACTGTTTCTGATGGCTGCCAGCATGACCGTGCCGCGAGTCGTCTAGCGGGCGTTCGATCAAGACAAGTGGAGGACTGAGCGTTGCGTTGCTTCTTTGCATCTGATCTGCACGGCGGGATCGATCGTTACCGGAAGCTCTTTTCGCGGATTGTCGCCGAGCGTCCGGAGGCGGTTTTTCTTGGGGGAGATCTGCTGCCGTCGTTTGCCGCCCTGCGATCCTCCGAGTTGCCTCACGCGGATTTCCTCAGAGGCTTCATTGCGGTCGAACTCAAGCGTCTGCGGGCTACGCTCGGGTCGGACTATCCCGCGGTGCTGGTGATTCTTGGAAACGATGATCCGCGTCTCGAAGAAGATTTCGTCCTGAGGCTGTCCGCGGACGGCTACTGGCAGTACATTCACCACCGCAGCATCGCGCTGTCTGATCTCAAGGTGTACGGCTACTCTCATGTTCCCCCGAGTCCGTTTCAGCTGAAGGACTGGGAGCGGTACGACGTCTCGCGCTACGTCGATCCGGGTTGCGTCTCACCGGAAGAGGGATACCGTTCCGTCCCGCGGCGGAACGAGGAGATCCGTCACGCAACCATCGAGGCGGATCTGGATCGACTTGTCGGTGAGGACGACCTGACACGCGCCGTTTTCCTCTTCCACTCCCCTCCCTATCGTACCAACTTGGACCGGGCTGCCCTTGACGGGCAGTTCATCGATCACGCTCCGCTCGACGTCAACGTTGGCAGCATTGCCATAAGCCGGTTCATCTCGGTTCGACAGCCGCTCATCACCCTTCATGGGCACATTCACGAATCTGCGAGGCTGACCGGTAGTTGGCGGGATCGCATCGGGAGAACACACCTCTTCAGCGCGGCCCACGACGGACCGGAACTCGCGCTTGTACGATTCGATCCGGATGCGCCTGAGCTGGCGACCAGGGAATTGTGCTGACGGTCGCCTCAGGAACTTCGCAATGGCAGTTCTCTGGCTGCATCCGTTACGGCATCGATCCTCACGGCGTAGCTGGTGCGGTTTGCGATGTCGTCATCGGTGATGAGGTGGATGTCCAGCAGGTTCTCGGTCTCATACCCGGTCCGCAGGTAGTTTATCTCGCTCAGGCACAACCCCCAGCCCTCGAGCCAGCTCAGAAGCGCCGTCCGCTGCTCGTCTGACCCGCGGAAGTGGACCAGTAGATCGATATCGCTGCCGGGCCCGGCCGTCGCGTTCTTTGTGCTGCCGAAGACATAGAGTGCTGCAACTCCGAAGCGTTCGGCGTCGAGGTCGGAAGCGATCTGCTCGGCCATCCGCAGGCGCCACTGCCAGTATTGCAGAGGTCTCTGTAGTGACTTGCTGCTTGCCGGAGTCCGTTCGGTCTCATCTTCGCCCGCGTCCGTAAGAAGGGCCAGTGCTTCGTCAAGATCGGCATTGAGCAAGACCCGCAGAATGCGTCCATCGGATGCAGCGGGCACATCGATCACTCGGACCACATCTGCCAGATGAGCGAATTCCGGCAGCATCGTCGGCAACAGATTGGGTGTCGCAAGGAGAAAGCGCTCATTGAAGCTCACGTTCTCGTCGTCAGGGTAGAGCGGCAGATAGCGAATCCGCGACTCGACCAGATCCTGGAAGAAATGAGTGCCGAAGGAAAGGTCCGGAACGTACCCGTCCTTCTGGCGCGCGATCTCGATCAGCATGGCCGCGTTTGATATGTCGGCATATGTGACGCTCACTCCCAACTTCATATCGCCACGACTTCCCCACCGTCCCGGACCCATCAGGATGAACTTCCGCTTAGGTAAAAGTGCATTCAGCTTGCCCACTGCCCGGGCAACCGCCAGCATCTCCTCCCGGCTGGACAGCTCCCCGTAGCGGGCCGGATCCACGTAGACTATGTGAGTTGTATCCGGTAGCGAGCCGTTGGAGACGAAGCGCTTGGCTGTGAAGATGACATCCGCGTCGGAAACGTCCTTGGGGATGGGTGCGGGCGCCGATTCGTCCGCGCTACCTTGAGGGCGGCACTGCAGCAGATAGAAGTCATTGCCATCGTGCGCGAACTCGATGTCCACCGGTGCTCCAAGTTCGTGTTCCAGTGCTTTGAGGACGGCGCGCAGCTGCTGCACAAATGGCGTGTTGTCGACCAACCCGTTGAAAGTGGCGACCATCTCATCCTTGCCCGGATCGACGATAAGGCGCGTTGCCTTCTGGAGCATCCCATCCTGCAGGACTGAGAACACCTTCTCAATGGCTGGGAAGTCGGTTCCCACCTCACGCAGCAGTTCGGGGAGATCCTTTGTTTCCAGCGTGCCTGTCTCGAGGTTGATGACGTCGATCCACCTGGGCGAGTAGCGGATGATCTCGTCGATGGCCACGTTGACCCGCAGCTTCGGCTGCCCGGGCACGAGCAGAACAGGGAAGTCGTCCCCCACGCGGTCCACAGCGCGCGTTCCCAGACCGGGAACCATGCGGATGAGTCCGTCCTCTCGCTTGATGCGGGGAGACCAGCGGAACTCGTTGTTGCTGAATGCCACGCCTGCGAAGGCGGGAAAGAAGTATCTGCCGACTCTGGTTCCCACGACCTCCTGAATGAGAATGCCCATCTCCTCGTTGAATTCCAGCAATCCGCGCTCACGCCGGTACTCGATCGGGTCGGGACCGAACGTCGAGGCATAGACCTCCGCTATGGCATCCGCCAGGGCTTCCAGGCGCTCTCTCTTGCTGCCTTGGTTTGCCAGAAAGAGGCTCTTGTACTTCCCAGAGAAGGCGGTGCCCAGTCGATCCTCAAGGATGCTGGAGCTGCGGATGATGATGGGGGTATCGTCGAAATCGTCGAGTGCGACCGAGAGACCGTCCATCATGCGGGGTGGGAATGTAGAGCTCTTGAAAAGCCGGATGATATCGGGGTACTCCTCCCGTATGGTAGTGGTCTCCTTGAACTTCTGCTCAATGACATCCTGGAGATCGTTGTGGCCCACGAAGGCAAGCACTCCATCAGACGGAACGTACCAGGTCTTCGGAATGCGGATCTCGCCTACTGTCTTGTCGGACTTGGCTGTCTCAGTGAGGATTCGGTGAGCCAGCAGCATCCCGGCGCTCTTGCCACCAAGTCGCCCGTGGCTAGCGGCCGGTATGATCATCCGTGTACACAACTCATCGAAGTCCGCGATCTCAACGTGGTCCTTCGCGACGCGTACGAAGTCGAGCTGCTCGGTGAGGAGACGCTGTGTAAGGGATACACGCAGTGTCTTGATTGTGGACGATCTCAGCATCGACGTATCCGGGATCCCGTGTCGGAAGCGCCGCATGGCGTCGACGATTTCCGGCAGCGGCGACCGGGGATTGTTGAGAACCCGAAGGAAGCTGCTGGCCTTGTCTTCCTGCATCCAGTTCTGGACTCGGAAGAGGATCTCCTCGTCGCTCAGGTGGTGACCTGCCAGCTCAAACGGCTGACCGCTGAACAGCAGTGCATCGTACCCGTGGTGTTGATGACAGGGAACATTGGATTCGCCTCTCGAATCGGTGTTGCTCTCGTCCTCGGCTCCCGTGAGCAGTCCCTGGGCTTCGGGAATCCCTATCTGACACAGATGGTTGAGCATCTTGCGGTTGATGCGCGTATAGAGGGCGCGATCCGATTCTCGCAGCAGAGCCAGCGGTCCCCGCCATGTCTCGCCGGTACCGCCCTTTCTCACCGCTTTCAGGCTCTCTTGCATGTTACTCAGACATTGATGGAGGATGAAATGCCCAAGGAGCCCTGCGATCGTCCTAATGAGCTGGGTTTCCTCCTTGAGAAAGGGCCCCACGTCCTCCTGAGGCCGCTCCTCCATGTAGTAGACCTCAAGTCTACCAACGATCTTTCCCCGCACCAGGATATCCGCACCGAGAACCCACGGGGTCGGCTCGAAGTCCTGTGATTTGATGAGCAGGTCACCATACTTCACAGCAACTCTGCAGATGTCGGGGTGTTGCCACCCGGGACCGATCACCTCCAGAACGGCGGCGAAAGCATCCTCCAGCGATCCCTCGTGCTTGCGCAGCGTCTCCTCCACATGGTAGAGGCAGTCGAGTTCCTTGGCGCGTTCCTGCAGCGCCGCAAGGAGCTGCTCGTGCGTCTGTGAGTGCTTATCGAGCATAGAGGATCACTCCTCTGCCGTTTCGGCCGTCCACCTTCATGTCGAGAGGTCTGGACAGGTGGATGTGACGGACGAACTGCGTCTCTGTAACGGTGGGCTGTCTGTCCAGCCAATCCCATTGAATGCTGAAGTCGCTCATGTGCCGCACGGACAGGTATAGCACGTCGAAGCTGATCAGGTTGTGGAAGAAATGTGAGCCTTGGCTGAGGTCCGGCGTCATCTGCGGAAGTGTGGCCTCGACGATCGCGCGCGCTCCGCTGATTTGCCCCCAGTCTACCGGCACGCCCAGCCACGGGTCGGAGCTTCCCCATCGACCGAATCCTATCAGCAGATATGGGTGTCCGGCCTCTTCCAGCCCGCGATTCACACCGTCCAGTTCGGTTGCCATGCGGTCTGTGAAGCGTGCCTCGAACGCGTCCGGTTTCAGATAGACTACGTCACAGATGTCATGACGCGTGCCGTTGCCGAGCACCCGGTCCGAAGAAAGGAGGACGGCAGGTCCATGAAGCTCCTCTTCCGCCACTGTGACCGCTTCGCCGGCCACCATCATCGGGCGGGCCTGCAGGAACCCAAATCGTGGATTGTGCTTCTTGCCGCGCGGAAGCGCCACTGCGAATTCGATCTCCACTGCCGTTTCGAGCGTTTCCTCCGCAAGATCCAGAAGAGGTCGAATGAGGTCGTTCAAGGGGATCGTGCCTATTGAGAGTATCGGGGCGAAGTCAAGCAGCCGCGGCCCCGCTCCGTGGAGGCCGGGGCGGAAACGCTCAGAGCGCGCATCGAAAGTGGACACAAGATGATCAAGACAACCATCCTTTTCGGCCACCGACAAGTCGCACCGGACAAGGTACTCGGTTTCACGGATGGGGTCGGGCATCGGCGGGTGTCCCATGTGGACCGCCCAGAACCGTGTCTGCGAATTCTTGAGCATGTCTCCGGCGCCGGCGTACGGAGGTGGCGCCTTGGGGTAGGCTGGGGAGTAGATCCAGGATATTCCGCCATCGACGATCTGCTTGCCAAGTCCAAGGGCCAGGTTGACGACTCCATCTTCAGAAGTCGCGTGGCCGCTCGGGTAGTAGCTGTACGAACGGGCCACGCCGGAGACAGCCGGGTAGAAACGATCATCTCTGCGTGTGCCGACAACCTCCTGGATGATGACCGCCATCTTTTCGGACTTGAGGTCCTGCCTTATGGAACGGACGTAGCTCTTGGGCTGCTGGAAGAACGTTGAAGCGAAGACGAACTTGATCGCTTCGGTCAGCCGGTGGAAGCGCGTATCCGTGTCCGCCTGGTTGTTTGGGATCATCTTGGTACCGTAAACCCCGGCGAAAGGATGGGCCAGCGCGTCTTCAAGAAGGCTTGATGAACGAATCGCAAGCGGTGTGTGTACACTCGCAATGAGCGCGCGCAGATCCCCGACGAACTCGGCCGGAAGCTCACCCTTCTGGAACGCGAGAGCTATTCGCTCATCGGGGCTGTCGGACAGCGCGATCTCATAGAGATCGTTCCGCTCCATGAAGCTGTCGAAGAGATCGGTGGTGAGAACGGTCAGTGTGGGAATGTTGATGTCGATACCGGGGAAATCGTCCCGGGAGAGTCGAGTGAGGATCCTCTCGCGTACCAGATTCAACCCTGCTGCCTTACCGCCCAGCGCGCCCGATCCGATGCAGGTGAAGGTCTGGTCTGCTTCGAAGAAGTGACGATCGAACTGTGGGAGCTGCGATCGTTCAAATGCCATATGGGAAATCCCTGTGCGTTTCCGGGGGACGCCCCCCTTAGGAGGCGCCCCCGGCCGGGAACCTAGATCCAGCCGCGGTCACGGCAGGCCGTGGCGACACGATTGATCGAGAGAACGTATGCGGCATCCCGCATGTAGAGATCCTGCTTGCGGGCGAGGTCACTGACGGCGACGTAGGCCGCAGTCATTTTAACATCGAGCTTACCGAGAACCTCGTCCATTTCCCAGTAGTAGTTCATGTTGCTCTGGACCTGCTCGAAGTAGCTGCAGGTAACCCCGCCTGCATTGGCAAGGAAATCGGGAATCATGAATATCCCGCGTTCATGGATTACCTGGTCTGCCTCTGGAGTCGTTGGTCCATTGGCGCCTTCAGCAATGACCTTCACGCGTCGGCTGATTGTCTCTACGTTGTCTGCCGTGATCGCGTTATCGAGGGCGGACGGAATCAGCACGTCCACGTCCTGCTCAAGCCACTCGTCACCGGGCAGCACTTCGTAGCCGAGATCCCCGGCCTTCGTCTTATCGATTCCACCGAAGCGGTCGGTGATCCCGCGGAGCTCAGCAAGGTCGACGCCGTCCTTCTTCCGGAAAGCGAAGCTGGTCTGTTCGGTCTGATCCCAGCTTGAGACGCAGATCACGGTTCCACCTATCTGATTGTACAGCTCAATCGCGTACTGCGCCACATTGCCGAAGCCCTGAACGCTCGCGGTCGTGTCGCCGGGGCGAACGTTCAGATCCTTCAGAGCTTCGCGCAGTGTGTAGACGACGCCGTAGCCTGTGGCCTGTGTCCTGCCCAACGAGCCGCCCATTCCGACTGGTTTCCCCGTGATGATCCCCGGGTAGCGCCCTCCTCGGATGTGCTCGTATTCGTCGAGCATCCATAACATGTGCTGCGAGTTTGTCATAACGTCGGGCGCCGGCACATCGATCTCAGGCCCGATATTGCGCGCGAGGTTCCTGATGAAGCCACGACAAATGGCCTCCTGCTCGCGGGGACTGAGATTGTGCGGATCACAGATCACTCCCCCCTTGCTGCCTCCCAGGGGGATGTCGACCGCCGCACACTTCCACGTCATCCACATGGAGAGAGCGCGAACAGTGTCAACTGTCTCCTGGGGATGGAATCGGATGCCACCCTTGCCGGGTCCGCGCGCATCGTTGTGCTGAATCCGGAATCCCTGGAACACCTCCACGTTTCCGTCGTCCATGTGCACCGGGATCGTGAAGTGATACTCACGCATCGGCGTGCGCAGGAAGTCCCGCGCTCCCGCGTCGAGATCGATCATGTCTGCGATCTTGTCGAACTGTGCCCGTGCCATCTCGTACGGGTTGTACGCGCTTCCGCCGGTCATGCGATGCTCCCTTCCTGAATGCGCCCACGGTAGCCACCGCGACTGCCATCCGAATCTCCCGACGGATGGCGCCACGATGCTTCCGTGGGCCAATGTCATCAACTATGGCTCCACCTAGCTCGCGCAGACGAACAAATCCGACTACAAGACTAAACTTCAATCAGGTTTCATGTCAAGAGCAACTCAGAACATCGCAGGCAACGCATGGGTACATGGTAACCCACCCAGCCGGGTGAGGAAGCTGGCCTGCTTCGGCCCCAGGACCCATAGGCAGTTGAAGGAGATCCTGGCCTCTGAGAGCTTCAGACGGCCCCGGCGCCGCTCCAACAGAAGAAAGGGGGACACAAAGAGACGCCTCCGTTAGACTGCGTGTCGATCAGAACCCGCAGACAGAGAGGTGCTCATGTGTCCCGATGGATAC
>JAUWBY010000008.1 GCA_030609605.1 Candidatus Eiseniibacteriota bacterium | reverse complement strand
AGTCCGTTGCCGGTGCTTGCATTGAGCTCATCGATGGGTTGGACAAGAAGCACCGAGTTGAAGTAGTGGTACTCCTCCGGGGAGTCACCGACGCGATCGGGGAAACCCGTGAGTATGGCCGTACCCGTCTCATCAGCGAGAGCCATGATGGCTACCAGATGCGCGGGGTCCTTGAGAAGATAGCTTGGAGCAGCGGTTTCCGGCCAGACAACAAGATCCGGTTCTTCCTCCGCGGCCTCGCGCGTCAGAGCGTGCAGAACGTCGAAACTGACCTCACGATAGGCCGGATCCCACTTGCGCTTCCCGCCGATGTTCGGCTGGATGACCGCGACTCGGATCGTCTTTCCCACCGACCCGACTGAACTCGCTTCCTGGCCCACCAACCCCGTCGCCCCGATTGCCCCCGCCTGCTGATCAACTGACCCCACCGGCCCGACTGAGCGCAGGACGAGTGCGCCGTGCGCGATCGGAATCAGAATGACCAGCGCCAACGCCGCCTTCAGCACCCAGAACCGCTTCAGCAACTCCTTTTGCCCCAAACCGCCGTCGCGCAGTCTCAGGCCGACTGTTAGGCCCTCAGCTGCCAAGACGTTCACAGATGCCATCCAGAATGTCACTCCAAACAGCCCGGTCACAGATGCGAACTGAATGCACTCCGGAATCGCGACGGCTGCGTAGCCCAGATTCCCCCAGGTGAATCCGAGCACGAACAGCGAACGGAGATATTCGCAGGCGGTCCAGACGAGCGGGTAGACCACAATGCGCGGCAATGAAGTCTGCTCTGTGATGAACCGCGCTCCGGCCGAGAAGAGCCCCCAGTAGAGGGCCTGTAAGCATACCAGAAGGAGCAGCGGTCCCACCATGAGAGCTGGGTTGTCTACCTCATTAGACGAGAGAAAGATGAGCCAATAGAGAAGAGGAAGAAAGAACGCCAGGCCACAGATGAAACCCGGGCGGAAAGCACACCAGAACCCCCCCGGCGTACTCCTCCTCATGACGAGAAACAGCGGAACAAGCCCGACGAACGCAAGCGGGACGAGATCCACCGGAGGGAACGCGAGCGCAACCGCCACTCCCCCAAGGACAAGAAGAATCAGATCTCTCCCCTTCGCAGCATTCATCACTATGCCCCGAACTTCGCGAGACGTCCAGCGTGCGCCAGCATCAGAGGCATCAGATCAACGCCGCGGATGACGCCGAGGGCTCCCCCAAGACAGCTCGTCTCCCCGAAGCTCTCACATGGATCGCGCCGGGAGTTCCTGGACTTGAGCAACACAGGCACCGGATGCCAGCTGTGGGATGCAAGCAACGATGGGGTCGAATGGTCCCCGGTCACCAGGAGCACATCCGTGGCGATATCGACGACGCCCGGGACGATCGTGTCAAACTGCTCGGTCGCAGCCACCTTGCCCGGGAAATCCCCGTTCTCTCCCGTCGAGTCCGTGTACTTGAAATGCATGAAGAAGAAATCGTACTCTTCGTAGTGTTCCCTCAAGAGCGCCGTCATCTCGTCAAGCGTATCCGGCACCGGGAGGACGTTCATCCCGACCAGACCGGCAACGCCTCGATACATCGGGTATTGAGCGATAGCCGCTGCCCGCAGGTTGTATCGCTCTTCGAACGTCGGGATAGCCTCGCGCGTTGCGATTCCCCTCAGCGTGATCGCGTTCGCCTTGGGCTCGTCCACAAGGATTGCGCCTGCTTGGGAAACAAACGAGTTGAGGAGCTCCGCCGTCCGCTCCTCTTTCTCTGTCTCAGCCCGCACCTGGAGTGGAGGGACACCTGTGGCCTGTGGGTCGGTATCGTTCAGCCCTCCCACCAGCCCCTCGCCTCTGAGCACTAGAACTGCACGATGCTCCTTGACCGGACGGAAGAACAGTTCGACTCCCGGGAGCTTGATCGTATCCAGCTCAGCAGAAAGCTCGGCGCACTTCTCAGTCGGGATGCGACCTGCCCGCCTGTCGGTTATCATCCCAGCCCCGTCCACGGTCGCGAAGTTGATCCTGGCCGCTACGTCGCCCTGCTTCAGATCGAAGTCTATGCCCAGCGCCTCAAGCACACCTCGACCGATGAGATACTCGACGGGATCGTAGCCGAAGAGCGCCATGTGCGCGGGTCCGCTGCCGGGCGTAATCCCCGGTGCGATGGGCACGTGGAGCCCTGTGACACCCTCCTTCGCGAGTGCATCCAGATTCGGTGTCTTCGCCGTCTCAAGTTCAGTCAGTCCAGTCTCCGGGTCCGGGAGCCCGCCCAGCCCATCGGCCACCAGCAGCACGATCTTCCCGCCGGAAGCGGTCGCGATCGCGTCGGGCAACCTGGGGATTCTCTCGTGCATCCGTTCCTCCTTCGAGCTCGCTTCACCTGTGAGGAAGCGCCTCGGATTCGTATTTCTCCTGAAATGTACGCCTCCACTCTCCGAAGCTTCCGGCGATTATGGCGCACCGCATTTCGGTCATCATTTTCACGTAGAACGTGAGGTTGTGGAGGCTTGCCAGCCGCCCGGCCAGACCCTCCCCTGCATTGAAGAGATGACGGATGTAGCTTCTCGAGAAATTCCTGCAAGCGTAGCAGTCGCAGTCGGGGTCGAGCGGTCGATCGTCGCGCGCGTAGGCGGCATTCTTGACGATGAGCCTCCCACGGGATGTGAACAGATTCCCCTTGCGTGCATTCCTGGTCGGCATCACGCAGTCGAACATGTCGATGCCCTGGGCAACGGAACCTATGATATCCTCCGGAAATCCCTGACCCATGAAGTAGCGAGGACGATTCTCAGGGAGCTCCTTCACGACCACCTCCACCATCTCCCGCATCGCGGACTTCGGCTCGCCGACTGCCAGCCCTCCGATGGCGTACCCGGGGAAGTCCATCTCCCTGAGCGCCGACGCGGATGCCTTCCTGAGTTCAGCGTAGGTAGCACCCTGCACGATGCCAAAAAGCGTCTGCTCCCGGGGATCGGCACGCCACTCATTGCGCGCTCTCTCCGCCCAACGAAGAGTCAACTCGTGTGAGGTTTTCGCATCCTCGAACCCCGCGGGATAAGCCATGCACTCGTCCAGAACCATGATGATGTCCGCTCCGATCGCACGCTGCAGGCGCACGTTGTCCTCGGGGGACATGAAGTGTCTGGAACCGTCGAGGTGCGACTGAAACTCAAGACCTTCCTCACGAATACGGCTCAGGTGTCCCAAACTGAACACCTGAAATCCACCGCTGTCCGTCAGGATGGCTCGGTCCCAACCCATGAACCTATGGAGCCCACCCGCCTGTTCGATAACCTCCGGTCCGGGGCGGAGATAGAGGTGGTAGGCATTCGACAGGATGATGCGCGCTCCCGTCGCCTTGACATCGAGAGGTGACAGTGTCTTCACGGTGGCCTGCGTGCCTACGGGCATAAAGACCGGAGTCTCAATGACCGCGTGCGGCGTCACGATCTCGCCGGCTCTGGCCCCCGTCTCCGCATCCTCCGCTACCACCCTGAACTCGAACATCGCCCCTCCGCGGACTCAGAACACCAGCATCGTGCGACCATCGACTCAGGACACCAGCATAGCGCTGCCCCAGACTCAGAGCACCAGCATCGCGTCACCGTAGCTGTAGAAGCGGTAGTTCTGCTCTACGGCCGTCCTGTACGCCGCCATCATTTCTTCGTACCCTCCGAACGCCGCCACAAGCATCAGGAGTGTCGACTTGGGAAGATGGAAATTCGTAATGAGCGAGTCGACACAGCGGAACCGATAGCCCGGGCGTATGAACAGCGCGGTGCTGCCGACGGCAGCCACCATCCTACCGGCGTCGTCCGCAACCGATTCGAGGACGCGAACACACGTGGTCCCAACAGCCACAACCTTTCCCCCACCGTCCCGCGCCGCATTGATGAGCGCGGCCGCTTCATCGGAGACCTCGAAGCGTTCCTCATCCATCTCGTGGTCCTCTGGATCATCGCTCGAAACAGGCCGAAACGTTCCCAAACCCACGTGCAGGATCACAGGGACAATTCCGATTCCTCGCTTCGCGAGTTCATCGAGGATGTCATCGGTGAAGTGAAGACCTGCGGTCGGAGCCGCCACAGCTCCTTTCACCCGCGCGTAGATGGTTTGATACCGCTCTCGATCGAGCGGCTCGGGCTTCCGTTCAATGTAAGGAGGAAGCGGGATCTGCCCCAGAGCGGCGATCACGAGATCCAGGTCCCCGTCAGCCACAAGTTCGACGATGCGTTTTCCGGCCGGTAGGACCTCCAGCACACGTGCCTCAAGGAGACCACCGCCGAAGATGAGAACGGCTCCTTCCTTGATACTGGACCCCGGACGAACGAGCACTTCCCAGCGGCAGAGCCCGGTCTCCTTCAGAAGGAACATCTCGGCCTTGCCGCCTGTAGCCTTCTTCTCCCCGATGAATCGGGCCGGGATGACTTCACTTTCATTCACCACCAGGATGTCGCCGGGTGTGAGGTAGTCCAGGATGTCCTTGAAGAGGCGGTGCTCCGTTTCACCGGTGTCACGCCTGAGTACCAAGAGGCGCGATTCGTCCCGTCGCTCGCTCGGGTACTGCGCGATGAACTCACGCGGAAGCTCGTAGTCGAAATCGCTCGTTTTCATCGTCAATCCCTGTATCGCTCCCACTCGCTGTAGACACACCCGCAGTACTGCTGGCGGTAGTGGCCCATCTCCCTGGAGGCCCTGACCCCATCCATCACAAGAGGTCTGTAGTCCGTATAGAGGAAACGGACGCCTCGCTCTCGCCCAGCATCCTCCCCGGCCGCGCGAATCGCGTCGTGGTCCTGGTGTGTGCTCACGAGCATCGACGAGGTGAAGGCATCGTAGTCCAGCTTCACGGCCAATCCCGCGATCCTGTCCAGACGCATACGGTAGCAGATGGGACACCTCGCCTCTTCGTGGCCCACCACGGCCCTCAGAAACTCCACAAGCCCGTATGGGTCTTCCCGGATGATCTCGATACCGAGTTCAGCGGCAACCGAGCTCGCGGCCTCGCGCCGTTTCTCAAACTCCAGGTACGGATGGATGTTAGGATTTGTGAAGGCCCCGTCTACGTGGTGCCCCGCGGCCAGAAGCTCGCGGATGGGCACGATTGCACATGGGCCACAGCAGATGTGAAGGAGTACGCGCATACAGGTCTGGAGGCGCCTTTCTCTTCTCGCCGTCGCGAATCGTGCGCCGACGGCGCGGGATCGGAACAAGGTAAACAGCAGAAGGCAAAGCCTCTAAAGAAGTCTGCCTTGTTCGCCATCGCTGCCGGCGAGGCCGAAGTACTCATAGGCCGCCTTCGTCGCCTCTCGGCCGCGCGACGTTCTCTTGAGGAAGCCTTCCTGGATCAGAAACGGCTCGTAGATCTCTTCGATCGTGTCTGCTTCCTCGCCGACGGCCACCGCGAGGCTCTTGACCCCCACCGGACCCCCATCGAAGCGATGAATCACCGCTTCCATGATCCGCCGGTCCATATCATCAAGACCGCGTGCGTCCACCTCGAGTCTCAGCAGTGATTCATGCGCGATCTCTGCCGTCACGCGCCCGTCGCCTATCACATCAGCGAAATCCCGCACGCGTCTCAGAAGACGGTTCGCGATCCGTGGTGTCCCCCGCGACCGCCTTGCCAGTTCGACCGCTCCCTCATCGTCTATCGAAACGCCAAGGATCCGCGCAGACCGCTTAACGATCTGGGCAAGCTCATCGGGGTTGTAGTAGTTCAGTCTCAGGGACATACCGAAGCGCGATCTCAAGGGAGATGTCAGCAAGCCGGCGCGCGTCGTGGCACCCACGAGGGTGAAATGCTCAAGGTTGAGCTTCACACTCCTGGCGGACGGTCCCTTGTCCAGGAGGATATCGACGGAGAAACCTTCCATCGCGGGATACAGATACTCCTCCACGACGTGCGACAGACGGTGGATCTCGTCGATGAAGAGCACGTCGCCGCGCTTCAGATTCGTGAGAATTCCGGTGAGATCGTACGCACGCTCGATGACCGGTCCCGACGTCGCCACGAGATCACTCCCCATCTCGTGCGCGATGATGTGCGCGAGCGTCGTCTTCCCCAACCCGGGAGGACCGGAGAAGAGGCAGTGGTCGAGCGGCTCCGCTCGCTTGCGCGCGGCTTCGATAAAGACTCCAAGATTGCTCTTAAGCGAATCCTGCCCTACGAACTCAGCAAACCCGGGCGGCCTGAGCTGCGTCTCGAAACGCGCATCATCGGTGGAAAGCGCAGGAGCCGTCACTCTTTCGTCGGACATGCTGGTTCCCCCTACTTCCTGAGCGCCCGCTTGACCAGTTCTTCTACCGATAGTTCGTCGCCGCCATCGCGTCGCGCCGCGAGTACGGACTCGCGCGCCTTCGCCCTTGGAATCCCGAGCGAGATAAGGGCCATCACCGCGTCACCCACCTCCTCATGCACCTCCACGCCGCCTCCCCCGATCAGGGAAACATCCATGCCCGAGAGCTTCTCCTTGAGCTCGACCACCAGTCGCTGTGCCGTCTTCCGTCCTATGCCCTTGATGCTCGTGAGAAGCCCCAGGTCTTCGTCCACGACCGCGCGGTGAAACCTCTCCGGAGAAAGCCCGGAGAGAACGGCCAAACCCAGCTTGGGGCCGACGCCGCTCACGCTGATGAGCTCAAGAAAGATGCTCCGCTCGCCTTCACTCGAAAAACCGAACAGATCGAGCGCGTCTTCGCGAACGTGCATGTGTGTAAAGACGTGGACCTTCTCCCCAACCTGCCCGATCAGACGAAAAGTCGAGAGCGGAATGAAGGCGTGATAGCCAACTCCAGCGACATCGACAACGATGTTCGCCGGGTTCTTTCTGAGAAGTGTTCCGTTGAGTTCCGCGATCATGTCCAGAAGCTCCATCGGTTCCGGGGGCCGGTGATCTTCGTGTAGGTGGGGCTCGACCTCGAGCCCGGCAGATCATCGCACCGATGCACCGCTCATTCTGTGTATGTGGCAGACGGCCACGGCGAGGGCATCCGTTTCATCGGCCACCATCGTTCCCTGTTCGAGCCCGAGAAGGCGACTCACCATCGAGGCCACCTGGTCCTTGGACGCCGCCCCACTCCCCACAACCGATTGCTTCACAGCTCGGGGAGCGTATTCGTGGACGGGAAGCCCAGATTGAGCAGCCGCGAGGAGAATCACTCCCCTCGCGTGTCCGAGCTTGAGCACTGATTTCACGTTCTTTGCGTAGAAGATATCTTCGACAGCCATGACGTCGGGGTGGTGCACCTCTATCTGCCGGATGACCTCAGAGTGGATGTCCCATAGACGCTCTGGGAGCGGTCTCCCCGAAGTGGTTCGGGTGACTCCTGATGAGACCACCCTCATTCGCCCGTTCTCGAGAGCAACCACGCCGAACCCGGTCACGATGCTCCCTGGGTCGATACCCAGAACGATGACGTTCCCGGTCACGTCGTCACCTCTCGCCTCAGGGCCGTTCCCATTGTCCCGAGCGGCCTCCACCCGAGGATCGCTCGCCCGTGAAACTACTCCTCGTTCTTGAGGGCCTCAAGCACGTCGTCGGGAATATCGAAATTCGCTGAGACGTGCTGGACATCGTCGTTCTCTTCGAGCGCTTCGATCAGCCTGAGCACCTTGCCCGCATCGCTCTTGTCGAGTTTGACCGTCGTGCCGGGGATGCGCGTTATCTCCGCGTGCGCAACCGCGATCCCGGCTGTGCTGATCGCATCTCGCACAGCAATGAAGACCTTGGGATCAGTCGTGATCTCGAAGATGTCTCCTTCGATGGAGATGTCCTCCGCGCCGGCATCAAGCACGATTTCCATGATCCGATCCTCATCGTTTCCCTCAACAGGAATCGCGATGATGCCTTTCTGCGTGAAGTTCCAGGCCACACTCCCCGTGTCGCCGAGATGACCGTCCCTCTTGAGAAGCGTGTGCCGGATCTCCCCGACCGTACGGTTCCTGTTGTCCGTGAGACAGTCTATGATCAGAGCCACACCCACCGGACCGTACGCCTCGTAGACCATCTCCTCGTACGTCACGCCCTCTATCTGCCCCGAGCCCTTCTTGACGGCTTTGTCGATCTTGTCGTTGGGCATGTTGGCATCGCGGGCCGCCTGAATGGCTGCCCTGAGCCGGATGTTGATGCTCATGTCCGGGCCGCCCTGGCGTGCCGCTACCTCGATCAGCCGGGCATGTTTGTTGAAGATCTTGCCACGCTTCGCATCTGTGGCCGCCTTCTTGTGCTTGATGCTCGCCCACTTGGAATGTCCTGACATGCGTTCCTCCCCAGACAGAAGTCCTGGCGCCGCGTCTGTCTCCCGGCGCCCAGCTACTCCTCGTCGTCCTGTACCTCGGATGCAGCAACGACCTTTGCCTGTACATCGGCCGGCGTCTCCGCATAATGGGAGAACTCCATCTCGAAGAACCCGCGGCCCTGCGAGATCGACCTGAGATGCGTCGAGTATCTGTAGAGCTCTGCAAGCGGAACCAGAGCCTCGACGATCTGGTAGCGCCCCTGCTGGCCGGTCTCGCGGATCCTGCCTCGCCGTGATGAGACGTCGCTCATGACGTCACCGAGGTACTCCTCAGGGACACCGACCTTGATCAGGTAGATGGGTTCGAGCAGCACACCCTGCGCATCGGCCACTGCCATCCTGAATCCGATGGAACCGGCCATCTTGAACGCCATTTCCGAAGAATCGACCGAGTGGTACTTCCCATCATAGACGGCAACTTTGACATCCACCATCGGATAGCCCGCGACAACACCCTTCTGCATTCGCTCGATGACACCCTTCTCGACCGCCGGGATGAACTTCGAGGGAATCGAGCCTCCGACGATCTCGTTTATGAACTCGAATCCGGCACCACGCTCGTTCGGTTCGAGGCGCAACCAGCAGACACCGAACTGCCCGCGACCTCCGCTCTGTTTCTTGTGCTTCCCCTCGGCCTGCGACGTCTTCCGGATCGTCTCGCGATACGCGATCCGCGGCTTCTCAGTGTCCACCTCGATCCCAAACTTGTCCTTGAGCTTCTCCACCATCACGTCAAGATGCAGATTACCAAGTCCGCTGACAATCGTCTGCCTCAGGATCGGATCGTGCCGAATCGTGAAGGTCGGATCCTCTTCGTGAAGCTTCAGGAGTCCCGCATTCGCCTTCTCCTCGTCACCCTTCGTCCTAACCTTGAGTGCCACTGAAAGCACAGGGTTCGGGAACTCGATCGGACGAATGAGAACGCGGTCCGACTTGGTGCAGAGCGTGTCGTTTGTGTGGGTGTGCTTGAGCTTGACCACAGCCCCGATGTCCCCCACGGACACGGCTTCCATATCTTGCCGCTCTCGCCCGACCATCGAGTAGATGGTGCCCATCCGCTCCGCGTGGTCGCGCGTGGCGTTGTAGACATCATTGCCCGAACTCACGCTGCCCGCATAGACGCGGAAGAACGAGAGTTCACCTACATGTTGCTCGGCAACGGTCTTGAAGATGAGCGCCATGAATGGCTTGTCGATCGCTGCGGGGCAGATCTCCTCTTCTTCGCTGCCCTGCTTGGTCACGGCGATCTCAGGTGTGTCGGCAGGTGAAGGCATGAGACTCACGATCAGATTCATGAGCGGGTCGACGCCGATGTTTGAGGTGACGGCAGTTGCCACGACCGGGATTATGGAAACCGATGCAATTCCCGCCCTGAGTCCTTCTCTGATCTCGTCGCTCGTCAGCACTTCGTCGCCAAAGAACTTCTCCATCAGCGCCTCATCGGACTCCGCCGCAGCCTCAATGAGCTGGTTCTTCAACTCGGCAACCTCATCGGCCATGTCGGCAGGCACATCTTCCTTGGAGTACTTCCCGGATCCATCGTATATGTAGGCCTTCTCCTCGATGAGATTCACCACTCCCTTGAATCCATCGCCAGAACCGATCGGAATCGTCACCGGGATCAGGCGCGCTCCCACGGCCCCAGAAAGCTCGTCGATGCACTTCGCGAAGTCGGCGTGCTCCTTGTCCATCTTGTTGATGCATACCAGGCGAGGCCGCTTCAGCCTGTCCAGGAACTGCCAGACCAGCTCAGTCCCCACCTCTACGCCCGCAGGCGCCGCGACAAGCACGACGGCGGAGTCCGCCACACGGATACCGCTTCTGACATCCCCGTAGAAGTCCGCATACCCGGGGCAGTCCAGGATATTCAGCTTTGTGCCGTTCCAGTTGCAGTTGCCGATCCCCAGATTGATGGTGATCTCACGCTTCTTCTCGTTCTCCGAGTAGTCGAGCGCGGCGGATCCGTCATCCACGTTCCCCATCCTCGAAATGGCTCCACTCAGAAACAGCATAGATTCGGCGAGCATGGTCTTACCAGCATCGCCGTGTGCCACGAGGGCTATGTTCCGTATTTTGTCGGGAGCTGGAGACTTCATCTTTGTCCTTCCGGGCCGAGCCCTCGTCGCTGTCAGTAGGCTTATCGTCGCTGCGTATCAAACATAAGAAAGTACCAACCCGAAGGCACTTCGTCAACCTGAAACTGTGACATTCCGCTTGTAATCACCCCTCCCGCGTGCTATTTTCTAGTGTTCGGAACGGATTCGGCTCAGATGAGCCGTCTCCATATTCATAACGGTCAATTGAACACACGGTCAACAGGAGGCACTGCCAGATGCTTGGGGCGCTTCGCTCGAATACGAAAATAGTGCTGTGGATAGTCGTCGTGGGATTTCTCGGCTTCATCTTCGCTGGATGGGGGAAGGGTGGCCCGCAGAAGGGAGGCAGCCCTGCAGAGAGGGGCGTCATAGGTACGATCGACGGCGTTTCCGTCAGCTATCGGGATTTCATCGAATCGTACAGGCAGCGTGCCACATCGTACGCGGAGCGATCCGGTTCTGAAATCTCCGACTCGACGAGGGAAGCGATACGCAACGAGACCTGGGACAGCTTCGTCGCCGAGATCCTCATCGAAAACGAGATCGACCGCCTTGGCATCGAGATCGACAACGATCTGGTCTTCCAACTTCTTTGGAACAATCCACCAGAGTCCGTCTACCGCTCGGCCTCGTTCCAGGACGAGAACGGCAACTTCGACTTCGGAATCTACCACCGAGAGATCCAGATGCATCCCGAGCGCTGGGAAGACGTCGCGGCCATGTACAGGGCGAGCCTCAAGCGACAGCTCCTTCAACAGGAGATCCAGGCGGCCGCTCTCGTCAGTGACAATGAATTGTGGACGGCATTCGTCGCCCAGAATGAGAAGGTCCGGGCTTCATACATCGAGATCAGCCCGAAGGGCATAGACACGTCCGACCTCGTCCCGTCTGAGGATGAAGCTAGAGCCTATTTCAAGCAGCACCGCGCTGAGTACGAGCGACCGGCGACGATGGTCCTCAACTACGTCAGCTTCTCCAAAACTCCGAGCGCACTCGACGAACAGGACATACAGCTTCGCCTTGAGGACATTGCCAACGCCGTACGTGACGGCGAGGACTTCTCCGAGATGGCAAAGGTCTACTCGGAGGGGCCGAGCGGACCCGGCGGCGGCGACCTCGGCTGGTTCGGACACGGGGCCATGGTCCCGGAGTTCGAAGAGGTAGCGTTCAGTCTGGATGTCGGCGATGTCAGCGACCCCGTCAAGACGCAGTTCGGATACCACATTATCATGGTGGACGACAAACGCGGGAGAGGCGATGACGCAGAGGTAACGGCGCGCCACATCCTGATGAAGCTCAGGGCCAGTGAGGAAACCATCGTTGAACTCGAGGACAGTGCCTCAGAGATCGCGGAGCTGGCCAAATCCGATGGCCTCGCGGCGGCGGCGGAGACGACGGGCGTCGAGATGAGCGCCACTCCTCCGTTCGACAACGGCAGGTTCATTCCCAGGGTCGGAAACGTCCGCCCGGCAGTCGTGTTCGCTTTCGACAATGATATCGGCACCGTCTTTGGTCCGTACTCGACCCCCGAGGCGTTCTTCGTGTTCGAGATCGCCGAAAGGCTTCCCCAGAACCTGCCGACCTACGATGAGCTCGCCGAAGAAGCGGAAGCTTCGGGCAGAGACCACCCGGCGCAGGTCGCACTGATCTACGAACGCCAGAAGGATCGAGCGTCCAGCCTGGCCGCCGACGTAGCGACCGCAGCAGCATCCGGGGCCACACTGGATGATGCAGCCGTTCGCTACGAACAGCAGGTGAAATCCACCAACCTCTTCACCCGCACGGACTACGTCCCGGCCATCGGCCGCGTAAATGGATTCATCGGCGCGAGCTTCGGCCTCGCTCCGGGACAGACGAGCGGCGTCGTCACCATTGAGGATCCGACAAGGTACTATGTCATTCGGGTCGAGGAGAAGGTCGCTGCCGATCAGCAGCTGTTTGCCGAAGAGCGAGATAATCTCAGGTTGCAGCTGGAGCAGAACAAGCGCCGAGAGCTTTTCGCAGCCTGGCTGGAGGGG
Source organism: Candidatus Eiseniibacteriota bacterium (assembly GCA_030609605.1). Lineage (GTDB taxonomy): Bacteria > Joyebacterota > Joyebacteria > Joyebacterales > Joyebacteraceae > Joyebacterum. The sequence continues at coordinate 10,046 of JAUWBY010000008.1, read as the reverse complement.
CTCAGGAATCGCGCCGAGATCGATGATTATCGGGACACGTACTTCTAGTCGAGAAAGCGCTCGTAGTCCTTCCCGACTATCACGACCACATCTTCCAGGGGCGTTTCCTGGATCTGTTGGATGACATTCCCGGTCTTCACGGTCCGCGCGACGTTCAGCGCGCTGCCTATGTCGCCCGCCCTGTCGACGACAATCGTCTCGTTGTAGTCGAAGGCGTCGGCGTTGCGGTAGTCAACAACATCGAACCCCAGTGCCCTCAGATGCCTAGCCGCTTTCTGGCCTACTCCGCTCACGCCGCAGCCGTTCAGGATCAGCACGGTGACGGGTTCTTCCCGCGATGCCCGCGGGGCGAAGGCGCCGTAGACAGTGAAAGCCAGGTAGACGATGCCCGCCATCAGCGCCAGTACCGTGACACTGTAGAACACCGAAGCCCGGCTCTTTTTTCGCCCGCGTTTGCCTCTCCGGGCAGCCATTCCCTACTCTCCCTCCAGATGATCCACGAGACGCGCGAACGTCTCGTCAAGAAGTTCTGGAAGCACCCTCGTCCCGCCAACAACGGGCATGAAATTCGTGTCTCCTTCCCAGCGTGGAACTATGTGGACGTGCACGTGACCAGGTACACCCGCTCCCGCGCAGTGACCCATGTTGATCCCGACATTCATGCCCTGAGGATCATACGCGCGCGCGAGAACGACCTCTGCCACGGCAACCGTCTCCATCAGATCGGCACGCTCCGAGCGGTTCAGCTCGTTCAAGGATGCGGCGTGCCGGAAAGGCGCGATCATGAGATGCCCGTTGTTGTAAGGATAGGCATTCAGCATGATGAACGAGTGCTCCGATCTCAGCAGGATGAAGTTCTTCCTGTCATCGTTCTCCACAGGCTTGTCACAAAAGATGCAGCCGTCAATCTTGTCCGACATGAGGTACTCCATCCTCCAGGGCGCCCACAACCTGTCCATCAACCCAAGCCTCCTCCGGAACGGATTATCACTCCGGTCCGAATACGAGGTTGTCTATGAGGCGTGTCGTTCCGACAAACACCGCCAGTGCGAGCATGACGTTTTCCCCAAGTTCATCCACGTCCTCGAGCGTGCTCGCATCAACCGCGGCTATGTACTGTATCTCAGTGGTCTCCCTGGCCTCGATCATCTCTCTCATCTCCGAGACAACTCGCTCGACGTTCCTCTCCCCCGCGCCGTACCGGCTCACTGCATGCTCGAGTGACTCGAAGAGAACGGCTGCGTCGCGTCTCTCGATGTCGGAAAGATTCGCATTCCTGGAACTCATCGCGAGCCCGTCGGGTTCCCTGACAGTCGACGACGTGACGATCTCAACACCCATATCGAGATCAACAACCATCCGCTCGATAACAGCAACCTGCTGGCCGTCCTTCTGTCCGAAGACGGCAAGATGAGGTCTCACTATGGCGAAGAGCTTCGCAACCACGGTGCACACGCCGTCGAAATGCCCCGGGCGAAAAGCCCCACAGAGCCTCTCGGTCAGACCGGAGACACAGACCTGCGTCGCGCTGCCTTCGGGATACATGTCCTCGACCTCAGGTGCGAACATGATGTCACAACCGGCCGCCTGAGCCAACTCGCTGTCCCGTTCAAGGTCTCTCTGGTAGGTATCGAAATCCTCGGATGGCCCGAATTGCGTTGGGTTGACAAAGACGCTCACGATGACGTCGTCCGCACGCGCATCCGCCTCTCGTATGAGACTCAGATGTCCCTCGTGCAGAGCTCCCATCGTAGGAACGAGAGCAACCGTGCGCCCCTCTCGCCTGAGGGATCCGGCCGCTCGCTTCATCTCCACAATGGAGGTCACTGTCTCCACAGCGCGTCCCTCAGTAGCACTCTTCGTCGCTCGGGTAATCCCCGGATTTCACATCCGCCACGTAGCGTCTGGCAGCATCCTCAACGACCGATCCCGCATCCCCGTAGGTCCGCACGAATCTCGCCGGTCGCCCCTCCGTGTACTTCAGGATATCATTCACGACCAGCACCTGCCCGTCGCAGTCCGGACCGGCTCCGATGCCGATAGTGGGGATAGAGAGCATCTCCGTGATCCGGCGGCCCAGGTCACGGGGCATAGCCTCCAGCACGACCGAGAAGCACCCGGCTTCCTCGACGGCGCGCGCGTCGCAAAGCAGCTTCTCCCCTGCTTCATCGTCCTTCCCCTGCACGCGATAGCCTCCAAACTCGTGAACCGACTGCGGGGTCAATCCTATGTGACCCATCACAGGAATACCGGCGTCCACGACAGCACGGAGCTTGTCGCCAACCCTCACTCCACCCTCGAGCTTCACGGCCTGTGCCCCACCGTCCTTGACGAAGCGCCCGGCAGCCCTCACGGCGTCTCCAACGTCCGCCTGATACGACATGAAGGGGAGATCACCCACGACGAGAGCCCGCGTCTTCGCGCGGACGACCGCAGCCGTCAACATCACCATCTCATCGACTGTCACGGGAAGCGTGCTCTCGTGGCCCAGGACAACCATGGCCGCCGAGTCGCCAACAAGAATGATATCGACTCCAACGCCATCGATGATCCTAGCCGTCATGTAGTCGTAGGCAGTCAGAACGGCGATTCTCTCGCCGCTTCGTTTCATTGCTGTTATCGCTGGAGCCGTGAGTTTCTTCTGTGCCATTCCTCAGTTCCATCCATCGTCGTTGTGAGCAGCCAACGCTGCAAACAGCCAACGCACCCGCCTTCATGGGAATCGACGCGCCGAAGCGCCTATCCCCTCGTGCCAATGGGAACGTAGTACGCGGTCCCCGCAGTGTGTTCTTCTATCTCCTTCGAGAGTTCCTCAAAATCAGACGTGTTCTCGACGAAATCGATGTCGTTCGTATTGACGACGATGAGAGGAGTGTCGTCGTAGTGGAAGAAAAAGTAGTTGTACGCCTCATTGAGAGCGCCGATGTAGTCCTTTGACATATCGCGCTCGAATTCCCGTCCGCGCTTGTGGATGCGCTCCATGAGGACCTCGGTGGACGCCTGAAGATAGACAACCACGTCAGGTCTCGGAATGTCACGTTCCACCATGTCGGCCAGCCGCGTATAGAGGGCCAGTTCGTTGTCATCAAGCGTTAGGTTCGCGAAGATCCGGTCCTTCGCAAAGAGATAGTCTGAGACGACTCGTTCCATGAAGAGATCGAACTGTTTGAGCTCCAGTTGCTGCTTGTGTCGCGACAGCAGGAAAAAGAGCTGCGTCTGGAACGCGTACCCACGCATGTCGGAGTAGAACTTCGCAAGGAACGGATTCTCCTCAACGACCTCCAGCTTGAGGTGAGCGCCCCAGGCCTTTGAGAGAAGCGTCGCAAGCGTTGTCTTGCCGGCCCCGATCACCCCCTCGATCGCTACGTAGTTTTTCTTCGACAAGTCGCCTCCTGCTGGTCCGGCCAAGGCGGGTCGGCGGCCCGCACCACATCGCCGATTGTCCTGACGAGGGTCTGAAGCAGCTCAGCTGGACTGCTCTCTTCACCCGGGATTCTGACATCCGGAGCGATCTCCGCGAGCGGCACAAGCACAAACGCGCGTTCAGTCAGTCGTGGATGCGGAATCGTCAGATCGTCCGATGCCTCGGAGACATCCCCGAAGAGCAAAAGATCGAGATCGATAGCTCTCGGTCCCCAGCGGACACCTCGGAACCGACCCAGACGCTGCTCCACAGCCAGGAGCTTCCGGAGAAGACTGTGGGGCTCGTCATCAGTCTCGATCTCGGCGACGGCGTTCAGGAAAAGCGGCTGGTCAGTCACACCAACCGGCGCCGTCTCATAGAGAGACGAGACCCGCACGACACGGTTTCGCTCAAGCGCGTCCATCTCTACGAGCGCCGCGGAGACATAGCCCGCGCGGTCGCCCTGATTGGAGCCAAGACCGATCCAGGTTCTTGTCATGCTCTCTCTTACTTGGTGTGGACCACCTCTATCTCAACGTGGTCGATCGAGCCTGCGATAGGAACGCTCGGCTTCCGGATGCGGACAACGACCTCGATCACATCGAACTTCTCGATTATGTCCCTCGCGATCTTGTCGGCCATTGCTTCAAGCAGATGGTACTTCTCGTTCACTACCTCGGACTCCACCAGTCTGTAGACGGCTTCATAGTTGACCGTCTTCTTCATGTCATCGGTGGCCACAGCCTCTGAGAGATCAGCGCGGATATCAACATCGATCTCGAATCGCTGTCCAAGCTCGCGCTCGTTCTCAGATGCGCCGTGGTAACCGTATAGCCGGATGTTCACAAGCGATACCGTGTACTCAACCATGTCGGATCACCTCCAGTGCGCCCGTCTCCCTCTGCGCCGCGCGGCGCCAAACAGCAGGGCTCTCTCCAGATACACTACAGTATCCGCCCGATTCTATCAACGGCCTCAGCTATCCGCTCTTCCGGAGCGGTGAGAGCCATGCGGATGTACCCCTCGCCCCTCGGGCCGAAACCGACGCCCGGCGTCGTTACGACGTGAGCTTCCTTCAGCAGTCTCGAGGAGAACGTCAGGGAATCCTCGTCGGTGGGGATGTGCGCCCACACATAGAACGTCGCGTGCGGCGGTGACACATTCCACCCGATTCCCCTCAGTCCCTCGATCAGCACATCTCTGCGTTTTCTGTACGTCTCAACCTGCTCATCAACCCGATCCTGGGGAAGCGCGAGGGCAACCTCGGCCGCCATCTGGATGGCCGTGAAGACACCCGAGTCCATGTTGGACTTGACGGCCGCGAGGGCGTCGAGCACGTACTCATTGCCTATGGCAAACCCGACACGCCATCCCGTCATGTTGAACGTCTTCGAGAGAGAATGAAACTCGATCGCGACGTCTCTCGAACCTCCGGCCCCAAGAATGGAGTGCCGTTCTCCCTCGAAGAATATCTCCGAATAGGCTGCATCGTTGACGCACAGGAACCCGTGCTCGTGGGCAAGGTTGACCACAAGCTGGAATAGCTCCGGATCTGCCGGAGCGCCGGTCGGGTTGTTCGGATAGTTAAGAAACATGAGTTGTGCGGCTTCCATCGACTCTTGCGACAGCCCATCCAGATCGGGTTTGAACCCCAGCTTGGCTTCGAGAGGCATGTGCTTGATCTCTCCTCCCGCCAGCCACGATGCGGCCTGATAGACTGGGTAGCCCGGATCAGGCACGATCGCCATGCGTCCCGGGTCCAGCACGGCGACGGGCAGATGCGCGAGTCCCTCCTTCGTCCCTATGAGTGTGAGTATCTCACGCTCGGGATCGAGGCTCACGCCGTAGCGTTGCCCGTACCACTCTGCAAAAGCTGTGCGCAGCGACAGCTCACCTCGCTGCGACGGGTAGCAGTGCGTGGCGCTGTCCCAACAGGCCATCTGAAGCGCCTCAACGATCTCGGGAAACGTCGGGAGATCCGGGTCCCCGATGCCCAGGTTCACGACGTCGATGCCCCGCGACGTGAGCTCGTTCTTCGCCCTGTCCATCTCGACAAAAAGATACGGAGGGAGGGCTTCAAGTCGCTCTGCTCGTCTGAATCGCATCATCAGTAGCCAGTTCCTCGCCGCAGTGTGAGTAGCTGCCAGCGGGATGAGGCTAACCTGCTCCCTCGCGGGGTGTCAACGGGAAAGCGCCCCCTTACGTCCACGCGGTCTGCGTGAGGAGGCGCTTCCCATGCGAAATGCCGGACTACTGGATCAGTAGATGAGGCTGTACCTGAGCTCTTCGGAGCCCGCCGGCGCGCGCAGAATGAGATTGTGATCCCCCAGACTCTCATCCGGGCACTCGACGGTGTAAACACTGGAGCCGCTGCCGAAGGTCACAAGCGTAGCCGAACTCGATTCCGCCCCTTCACCGCCACTGAACGTCGTCGTTCCATCACCGTTGTACGCCGAGTAGACCACGCTGATCTGGTAGTCGTTCTCAAAACCCGTAACCGTGCACACACCGCCTGCGACAGGATCACCAGACGCCAGCTCCAACGTCCATGACGTGTAGTGGGGAATCACAATGATGTAGGTGTCGCCTGCCCACACGGTACCCTGATCTCTGACTATCCGGAAGGAGCCCGCGCTGTAGCCGCCCAGCTTGTCCGCATTCAGGTTGGTGCATACGGTCCCGTTGCTGATTGGAATCTGGCCGCCGCTGTTGCCGGTGCTGTACCCATCGATCATGTCGGCATTCAGATTCACGCACAGTACGAGATTGTTGAGAGCCAGGTCACCACTGCTGTTGCCGGGAACGTCGCCATGCAGCATGTCGGCATTGAGATTGTCGCACATTGCGCCATTGCTCACGGCGACTTGACCGTTATCGTTCCCGGCGCTGTACCCATCCAGCATGTCTGCGTTGAGATTCGTACAGACAGTGCCGTTGCTCACAGCGATCTCACCACTCCCATTGCCGGCCCCGTAGCCGTCGACCATATCGGCATTGAGATTCGTGCATTCGGTGGTGGAGGTAACGACTACCGGCGCGAGCCCACCAGGCAGAGTGGACAGTACCTGTCCGCCTACATGGATCACGCCCTGGACGCCCGCATCACCGGTGACATCCAGAGCGTGCGCAGGAATTCCTGTTCCGATGCCGACAGATCCGGAGAACGAGGCGCCCACGAACTCAGATGGTCCAAAGACCGCCAGACCGCTTTCGAGCTGAGTGCTCTGATTCACTGTCATTGTCCCGGTCGCGACAGCATTTCCATGAACAAGGATGTTGCCTTCGACCTCGAGCGCCTCTGACGGATACGCTGAGCCGGGTCCGACTGCAACGTTCCCACTGTGCCACACGTCCGTACCATTGATGACCCAGTCTTCGTCGCCACTCGCCGGCGGTTGCTGCCACGTTCCCGTACCCATGGCATTGGTCACGAGGATGTACCCGTCCGATGCGCCGGTGCTCATCTTGAAGCCGTCTACCGTAATCGTACCGTCGCAGCTGAACGGAGCCGTACACACGATGCCGCCGGCGCCCGCGACACTCAAGGTGCCGCTGATGCCCACATCATCGCTGAACTGAGTCCGTCCCAACACATCGAGATCGTTGTAGAAGGAAACCTTTCCCCTGACCTCAAGTGCGTCAACGGGATCTGCGGAACCTGCACCGATCCCGACATCGCCCTCATGCCAGATATCGGTTCCGTTGATCTCCCAGTCATCGTCTCCCTCCGGGATACCGCCCAGGATCGAATCAGCCACAGCCGCGCGCAGGGCATACGGCGCGGATGCCAGCTTGACTCGCGGCGAGAGAGTGTTCGCACTGACTTCGATCTCGAGCCAGTACTGCTTGTCGAATGACGCGTCGACTGAGTCGAATTCGCCCAGTATGACGCTGAAGATGCCATCGAGGACGTCTACGGTCTGTGATTCCGTCCACACGCTGTTGCCATCGAACTCAGCATCATAGAGCGTGAACACCATCAGGTATTCGTCATCCGGCACTACGGCGCCGATATCATCGCGGAGCACACCCTGGTAGCTCATGGTCTCTGGTACTGCGGCTGTGATCGTGACCGCTGCCAGCATGAATACGATCGCTACTGCAGTCGCTCTCATCATGCCCTCCTTGGCGAGAACCACACGATTTCTAGTCGCATTATCCCCCAAGTGGTGCACTTTGTCAATGGTGCAGACCGCTCCCGGAACTCTGCCAAACAATCGCGCAGTTTCCGGGGCCCGTGACCTCCGCCACATAATGAAACCGACCGGCGACGTGCGCCGGCCGGTTTCACTTGTCGATTCAAAACTCCGGCGCAGAAGCCGGTACGAAGCCACAGGCAGAATCTAGCTCGGGTAGTAGACGGCCGTCATCTGAGCTTTGACGAACTGATCCCATATATCCTGGCCACTCAGCATCCTGCCCACGAGGTAGTATGTGTATGTGCCGGCGCTCACGATAGAATGCGTGCTGTGAACGCTGAACGACCTGTAGTAGCTCCCGATCGGCTCAGTCGCCATCATGAGGTGAGCCACCGTCGTGGGAGCACTCCCCATGTCTGTCGGGCTTGTGGAATGATTCAGCTGCAGGTGATCGGCTGACTCGTTGTTCGCATGGTTGATCCCGACCCACACCGTCGATGTACAGATGATGTAGCCCCGACCCGGAACCGTCAAGCTCACCTGGGTGTCATCAAACTGCGTCGCCGACCCCCCAATCATCGTCACCGTCTCCTCATCGTGCACGTCAACAAGGTGCTGGGCCCGCCATGTAGCTGTCCCCGACGAATCGGAACTCAACACGTAGCCGTCGGACGGGCTCGTCGTCATCTTGAAGCCCGTGGCTTCGATCGTCCCGTCGACGTCGAGCTTCGACGCCGGCGTGGTCGTCCCGATGCCGACGTCTCCCGATACCGCCGCGTACATGTCGTCCCCTGCGATGGTCCAGTCGCTGTCGCCTCCCGTCCCTGCAGCCTGCCACGTTACGACACCGGCAGCGTTCGATGTAAGCAAGTAGCCGTCGGTCGGCGAAGTTGTCAGCTTGAATCCGAGCATCTCCGCGGTACCACTGACATCGAGCTTCGATGCCGGTGAGGTCACCCCTATGCCGACATTCCCCGTGCTGTCGATCATTACCGGGGAGGCAGCGCTGGGCTTGAGCATGATCGCGCCGCCGGGACGGTTGTTGGCGATGACCATCATCGACTCGTACACAGCGTTGTCGTCATCGTAACAGGAAATGTAGGCTACATCGCCGTCCTCATTACTGAAAGTGAGCCGCTCGGCCGAGCCTGCACCTGTGTTCTGGTTCTCGATCACAATCGTCGTGGGCGCATTCCCGTCGTCCCTGACTGTCAGCAGACCATTCGGCACGGACGTCCCTATTGCGACACGACCTGACTCATGGTAGACGGTGGTCCCGTCGATGGTCCAGTCGCCGTCACCCGAATCGGCTGCCGCCGAACGTAGCGCCATCGGGACGCTGGCAAGTTTCTGCCGGGGCTCAAGGATCTCGCCCGCTATCGTGAGCTCCAGGTAGTAGGGTGGATCGATGAAAGCGACGAGTGGATCCGTGTCACCAAGCTCGATATTGAACCATCCCTCGGTCACCACGGTCCCGGCGTGCGTTTCCGGACCCCAGAGAACGCTGCCATCGACTATCGCGTCGTAGAGCGTAGCCACGACGGTCACAATCCCGTCAATGGGATCTCCCGTATCGACGTCGGCCAGGAATCCCTGATACCACACCGTTTCAGCTACACCTCTCTCGCCGCCCTCCGCCGAAAGCGGCGCAGCAACACCAGCCGCCAGCACAACAGCGAGAACAGCAGCCACCACCGTAGGTTTCGACATTCACTCCTCCTGTCTATCGCAAGCGCACAGTTGTCCTGACTCGGTGCCGCCGCCGGCACAAAGGTCGACAGCTGGAACGTGACACCTAGGGCGTCGAGCGAAGCCCCTCTTCATTCACCGCGGCCTCTGCGCGAAGGGCCTTCTTCTCAGCGATAGCCTCGGCCTGCGCCGCTCTCACCTTCTCCAGGTTCTCGTTGTAGGTAACGTCCATCGTCTCGGGCATACCGTAGAGCTCCGGATGCAGGTATCTCCCCTGCTCCGTCCCGGTCTTGCGCTCCTCGACGACGATTCTGTGCTCCTCGGCATACTTGTCCTGCCGGATGCCCGTCACCATCCATGAAACCTTCATCCCAGGCTCGCCGCCCGCGATCCTGAACAGGTTGCCTGAGATCTCGTCGGCGATGTAGAGGTTCGGACCCGGTGCGCCGATCGCCGTGAGCTGGTAGCGGAAATCCCTGTTCAAAACATCGAACCACTCAGGAAGCTCCACCCAAGCTTCACCCGAACCGTCAAGCACGGCATTGCTGTTGTAGACATTCATCATGTCCGGGCTCTCGACGAACGAGTGAGAGAGGTACATGCCTGCCGGGTCCAGAGGATGGTCGATCTTGAACGAACCGGCAGCTTTCGACAGCGTGCCATCGACGTGAACATTGCTCTCGAAGTAGCCGGCGTAGAGCGTACCTGTACCCGTCGGCTCATCCGCATAGATGCTGTAGCATGTGGAGTTGTGGGTGCCGTTATCCGCGTCGGCAAAGAGCCCGTAGAGAATCCAGCTGTCCAGATCGTTCTCT
>JAUWBY010000214.1 GCA_030609605.1 Candidatus Eiseniibacteriota bacterium | reverse complement strand
CCCAATCCCTTCAATCCGAAGACCACGCTTCAGTTCCTGAACCCGATCAAGGGTAGCGTGCATCTGGGCATCTACGACTGTGCCGGTAGGTTGGTGCGCGTTCTGGCTGATGGTGAGATGTCTGCCGGGGAGCAGGAGCTTGCCTGGAACGGCCGGGATGAATCGGGCAGATCGGTGGCCAGCGGCGTGTACTTCGCGCGCCTCGAGGGAACGGACTTCTTGAGCAGCAGCAAACTCGTCCTGCTGAAGTAGTGTCGTGGCGGACCTCTGAGTGAAGCTGTTCGTGACAGCGGAGCCATCCCTGATGGGGTGGCCCCGTTCTGTATCCGCCCGGAGTAGCGCTGCACCTCGGGGCACCCGTCATCTACGCCTGTTCGTCGGACATCCTCGGTCGTCCGGTCGCCCTCAACCGTTCCTTCTTCCGTTCTGTCTGCAGAAACTCCCGATATGTCTCGCATCGGCCGACGAGTTCATCGTGTGTTCCGCTGTCCACGAGGTGCCCGTCGTCGAAGACGACAATGGAGTCGGCCCGCCTGATCGTGGTGAGTCGGTGTGAGACAACGAAGCAGAGGCTATCTCTGTACTCACTATCCAAACGTGTCCAGAAGCGGTCCTCATTGCGCGCGTCCAGAGCGGCCGTGCAGTCATCCAGGAGCAGGACACTAGGCTGTCCGGCAAGTGCTCTTGCGATTGCGATGCGTTGCTTCTGACCACCGGACACAAGCTCGCCCTTCTGCCCGACGACCGTGTCGATGCCTGCGGGAAGCGCCGTGATGTCGGAGTCCATCTGGGCCATCGACAAGCAGTGCTCCGCCCACTCCCGCGGCGAGGGCGCGTCCAGCGGCCCGTCCTCAGGAGGTGTTCGCCCGAAGGAAACGTTCTCCTCAATCGACTGTGAGAACAGAAGAGCTTCCTGCGGCACGTAGCCGATTTCAAGGCGGTAGGTGTCCCAGTCCCAGTCACCGAGTGGGCGCCCGTTGATGAGAACGCGCCCTTCATCCGGACTAATGACTCCTGCGAGGAGCTTGAGCATCGTCGACTTGCCGCTCGCGACCGGCCCCACGACGGCGATTCGCTGCCCCTTCGATGCGCGGAGGCTGATGTTGCTGAGGATCCGGCGGGAGCGATCATACGAGAAGGAGACATTCTCAAGTGCCATCTCGCGAATGTCGTCAAGCCGTGCGCCCGAGGAGCGCCGCTCAGTCACGGGGAATGCGCGAATCTCCTCCACACGATCGATCGAGATGAACGCCTGCTGACCCGTCATGAAGAGGAAGGGGATGTCCATCATCGGACCAGTGAGTATGTCGAGATAGACGTAGAACGCGATCAGCGTTCCGATCGAGAGCTCACCACCTATGACGAGGAAGCCACCGTAGACTATGATCACCGTCTGGCCGAGCCTGCTGGCGAACGTGTCGAGCGAGAAGAGGACGACCTGCAGCTTCACAAGTCCCATGAGGATCTCAACGCGCTCCCTCAGTATCGTTGAAAGCCGCCTGCTCTGGGCATCCTCGGCGCTGAACGCCTTGACGATCCGGATTCCCGAGAAAACCGATTCAAGGATGTTGTTGGTCTTGGAGACGTACTTCTGCGATTCCTCCATGTAGTAGCTCATTCTGTGCCGGAGCGTGTAGAAGATCCACATCATGATCGGAAGTGGGATCACGGAGAGCCCAGTGAGCTTCGGGCTCATGATGAGCATGGCTCCGAGGCAGAAGATGAGTTTGGAGCTTGATTCGACCGCCCGGAAGATGCCCGAACAGGCGAACCACGAGACCTTCGGCCACTCCGCGACATCGTCAGTGAGGCGCGTGACCACGTCTCCGGTCCGGAATGCATTCCCGAAGTGGTAGTCCTTTCTCATGAGTTGGCCGAAAACGTCGTCGCGTATGTCACGCTCGAGCCGGGCGTTGACCATGGCGCGGGTGGCGGGGTAGAGGCGTGAGATGAAGTGCCCCACGAGAATGGCGCCCAGGATCAGCATGATGCCGCGAATGCTCGCATCTGCCGTGCCGGACTCGAAGATGCCGGAGACCCGATCGATGACGGTCCTGAACACGAGCGGATACGCCACGGTCACGGCAGTCGACAGGAGTGTGAATGCGGCCATGAAGACGAGAAGGGATTTGTGCGGGCGCCAGTAGCCCCACATCCACAGGATGTGCTCCCTCAGACTGAGCTTCGGAGCGCTATCTGTGCCGTCCGTCCGGCGCTTTTCTGTGGTTTCGCTCATTCTGTCGCCTGCGCTGCGAATTGGAGATCGAAGAGGTCCCTGTACATTCCGTCTTGCGCGTACAGCTCGTCGTGATCGCCCTCTTCTATCAGTTGCCCCTCGTGCAGAACCAGTATCCGGTCCGCACCTGTGACCGTTGAGAGCCGGTGGGCCACGATTAATGACGTGCGTCCCGCAAGTAGACCGTCGAGCGCATCCTGAAGCCTACCCTCGGTCACAGGGTCGACCGATGACGTCGCTTCGTCGAGTATGAGGATGTCCGGGTTGTTGACGATCGCGCGCGCGAAGCAGAGAAGCTGTCGCTCGCCCATCGAGAGATTCGCACCTCCTTCGGAGAGCTCCGTATTGTAGCCGTCCGGGAGGCGCTCGATCATTCTACCCGCCTGCACGATCTCCAGTGCCCGGGTAATCGCTTCGTCCGGGATCTCTTCCCGGAGGACCTTCAGGTTGTCCGTAAGATTCCCGGGGAAAAGATGTATGTCCTGGAGGACAAGGCCGATTCTGCGTCGCCACTCCTTCTGTCTGAAGTGGCGGATGTCGACACCGTCGAGTGTTATTCTGCCATCAGTCGGTTCGTAGAATCTCAGAAGGAGGTTCGTGACCGTGGTCTTGCCTCCTCCGGAGAGTCCCACGAGCGCGACCCTCTCTCCGTGCCGAAGATCAAAGCTCACATTGTCGAGTGCCCTAGTACCTCCGTCGTACTGGAACGTGACGTTCTCGAAGGCCAGCACTTTCCAGTCTGTCGGGATATCCGGGACGGCGTCCTTCCATTCAGGCGTGCGGGATGGCGTGTCGAGTATCGCGAAGACCCGATCCGCCGACGCGAATGCCCGCTGTATGAAATCAAGCTGCTCCGAGAACATCAAGAGCGGCCAGAAAAGACGTCTTGTGTACTCGATGAAGAGCACGAGCGTGCCGACAGTCATTGTCACGCCGAACGTATGTCTCGCTCCGATGTAGATGATAACCATGACTGCGGCAATCTCGGCTGAAGAGAAGGCGCCCCAGAAGGCGTATTCTCTGAAGTAGATCCGGATCTCCTTCGAGTACTTATCTCTATTGAGGCGCATGAGGTTCATCTGCGCCGTCTCCGTGTACCCGAAGATCTGCAGTATCGGAATGCTCTGCACGTATTCGGTGAGGAAGGCCGAGATTCGCGCATAGAGTTTCCGGACGGTGCGAAACGCGCGTCGGATGTACCTGAGGAAGAAGTAGGTCGCAAAAACCAGCGGACTCATCATGATGATGATCGACAGTGTCACGCGGGCGTCGGCGGCGAGCATGACCGTGATCGTTCCACCGAGGAGCACGATGTTTCTCACGAGGGCCAGTGCTACATCGGAGAAGAGATGGCGCAAGCGCTCGATGTCGCTTTCGACCCTCGCCATGAGCACGCCCGGGGAATTCCTGTCGAAATAGGCGAGGGAGAGCCCCATGATGTGCGAGAATGTCTGTTCCCTGAGCTCCGTGATTATTAACAGGCCTATCCTGGATACGATCACAACCTGGATGTAGGCCGCTCCCATTCCGAGAGCGTAGAGAGCTATGTAGAGCAGTCCACGGCGGAGCAGTCCGCCGCCGTCTTCAGCCGGGATGTCGACATCCAGAACATGTCGGACGATGAGAGGCCCCGCGAGCTCTGCGGCAGCTGTAATGAACATGAGCAGAGCCGCTCCCGCAAGCCTCTGCCGGTGTGGCCGGAAGAGCGGCAGGATTCTCCGGATCATCGCCCGGAGTGGAAGCCGCTTCGCCTCCTGCTCATCCCCGTGGATGTCTTCGTCCCAATGCATAGCAGGTTCGCCAGTTCTGCCCAGGCGGGTCTCGTCTCAGCCGGTGTGGAGTTCGCCACGCCGGCGGGGAGCTGTGCCGCCCCGGATCTCGAGTGATGTGCTGTCACAAATGAATTGCGCGATTCTACAGGCCTCTAGATGAGCGTGTAAAGCAATAGCCGCCCGCCGCGCGTCCAGCTCACGGCCGCGCCCTACGCGCACCGTGCTCCTGACAATCCTCTTCTACACAGGAACCGATACACTACCCCGACGATGCCTTGACACGCGCCCCGCCAGTCGCGATAATGCGAAACGAACTGCCAGCAACGGAAACCGATGCTGATAGTGAAGCTAGTTGCCGT
>JAUWBY010000234.1 GCA_030609605.1 Candidatus Eiseniibacteriota bacterium | reverse complement strand
AGACCGCTGCACCACTCGATGGGCTCGCTCGTCTCCGCATCGAGCACTCTGCCGGTTATGGTCTCCCGTGCTTGGGCACAGCTGTGGGCAATCAGGAGAACCATAACCACTGTGCAGAGGGAACAAACGGCACAGCACGTTGCAGACACCAATCGACCACCCCACCTTCCCCTTGCTCGGCGCCCTTGGGGCCGGTGAGGGGGTGTTCCGACCGCTGCCCGCCTTGGATCGGGGACCATGGGCGCCGTCCAATCGCTATTGAGAATCACTTGCAACAAGGTGACAAAAAAAGGCCCTATCTGCACCTGCTACAGTAGCCCCTGATGATTAGGTGATGACCCGCCATCTGGAAGTCGTGCTCCTCGGCAACCTTCTGCTGCCACCTCTCGATGGGGCCGTCCCGGAACTCCATGATCCGACCACAGGCCAGACAGACGAGGTGGTCGTGATGTTGGTGGCCGAACACGTGCTCGTACCGACCTAGCATCTGCTCGCATGGGTTCTTCTGGACGATGCCGCTCTCTACCAGGAGTGCGAGGGTTCTGAAGATGGTGGCGGGGGAGATTCGGTGGCCCTTCTGCCGAAGACGGGCATGGACATCGTCGGCCTCGAAGTGCCTGTGGAGGGACATCACCTCGTCCAGTATCGCGACGCGTTGATCCGTCACCCCTAGCCCCTTGGCCGACAAGTACTCCCGGAAGCGCGATTCAGCGTCAGGCACACCCCTCTCCTCGCTCGCGACTGCTAATGAGACTCAACCGCAAGTATACGTCATCACTTCCTGCTGTCAAGTCCATTCTTCGGAGCCAAAGGCAAAGCATGGGTACATGGTAACCCACCCAGCCGGTTGAGGAAGCCAGCTTGCTTCGGCTCCAGGACCCATAGACAGTTGAAAGAGATCCTGGGCTCTGAGAGCTTCAGACGGCCCAGACGCCGCTTCCACAACAATGACGAGCACCTGCTCGCCGGCATCATCAGGTGCGCGCGGTGCAACAGTCACATGGTGGGCGTCAGCACCCACAAGAAGGACCGGAAGTACCCCTACTACCTCTGCAGCAAACGTTGGAACATCAAGGACTGCGACCAGGACTACGTACGCGCCGATCTCCTCGAGACCGCGATCCTGCGGGACATCAAGGGGATATTCCACGACGAGCAGTTCATGGCCCGCATATGGGAGGAGGCCAACCGCCGCCTCTGTGCCGAGAAGCCTAGCGTGGACCGTGAGATCGGAAACGTCGATACCCAGATCGCGAAGGTGCGGGCCACCATCGACCGCTACTTCGAGGCCTTCGAGACGCAGACCATGAGGCCCGAGGTCTGCACGCAGAAGGTCGACGACCTGAACGCCCGGATAGGGGAACTCGAGGCCGAGAGGCGGGACCTGGAGGAACGGCGGAAGCGCTTGGAGATCCCCGCCATCGACCAGGAGATGCTCTCAGGCCTTCTGGACAACTTCGAGGCAGTGATGGCGGAAGGAACGAACCCACAGAAGAAGGACCTTCTCCGCCGGCTGTGAAGAAGGTCCTCGTTCATGACAAGCGCACGATCGAGATCTGGTACGCGTTACCGGACCAAGCCTCGGTTCGTACACCGGGACATCTGGCTCCCCGAATGCGCCAGTCTACTAACCGCCGCAGCGTCGCGGAGCCCCAGATCTGGTTTAGGATCGTCCACGTCGCGGCGGACGGCCGCCACTCCGGACTCGGCGTCGCCTCGCGGAGATCAGGCGGACGCCGGGATGGCTCCGTCGGCGGGGCTTAGTGAACGAGTTTCGAACTGCCAGATCAACCCTCGCCGCCGCGAAGCTGCCAAACGCGCCGCGCTAGGCCTCGGAACGCAGAAGGACCTTGTCGGTATAGGGGTTCACCATCAGTCGCACGAACGAGGAGTAGGCGACGCGGAAACCTATGGCGTCACCGATGGACAGCTCCCTCTTCTCCCCCCCCACGTTGACGACGGTCAGATCGCTGCTCGCTCCCGCGATACGGAAATCCTCGTTCACCGGTGTCAACCCGCCCACATCCGTGTCGACCTGCCCGACAGCGACGATGGCCCTGTAGCCGCGCTGCCCGGGGTCGGTCTCCTCTTCATCCTCGATCGGCTGGAAGGGCGTCATCTCGGCGGTCTCGCCCAGCGGCACCATGCCCTTCTCCTTGATCTCGACGATCTCCGCCTCGAGCCTGACGGCGTCACCTCTCAGCCCCTCGAGCGTTCCGCCCAGTATGAGATCTGTCCCAAGAAAGAGCGACTCGCCCACTCGGAAGTGGTTGACCTGCTTCGGCAGGCTGCCGTCTATGAGCAGGGGCAGCGACGAGCTGGAGCCGGCGGAAATCAGGGGGAGCTCGCGCTCGAATTTGAGCTCAAGGAGCTCCCGGTAGAGCACGAGCTGCATTAACTGATCTACGGACGGCACGACTCCCCCCAGGCATCCGAGGTTCGCGCCGATCCCGATCACGTTCGTGTTCGGCAGCTGGAAGATCTGTTTGTAGATCTGGCACAGCTTCCCAGGCAGGATACCCTCTCTCAGGTCGCCGAGCTCAATCATGATGACGACCCGATGAACGATGCCCTGCCTCCCGGCCTCCTCGTCCAGCTCCTTGACGATCTCGAGCTCGGTGTTCAGCGAGACGTCGGACAGCCGCACGACATCGTCGATAGCCGAGCTATGAGGCGGTCTCAGGTACCAGGTCTCCATCTCCGGCGCGACCTCCCTGATCGTCTCGAGATTGTCGAGCCTGGAATCGGACATCGAGTCCACTCCAAGGTCTCGAAGGGCCTCTAGCGTCTCCCTGTGCCCGCAGAGAACCTTGGTCACGACGGTAAGCGTTGCCCCGTGCTCGCCCACCAAATTGCGAATCGCGCTGAGATTGTGGTGGAGCGCATCGAGGTCGATTATGATCCTATTCACGCGACCACCTCATCTCCAGGTACTTAGCCGTGAACCCACTGCGCTCATACAGGCGCCGAGCGGGATTGTCGTGCTCGACGTGGAGCTTCACCTGCCCCTCACACTCGTCGAACACGCGACGGAGAAGCGCTCCTCCTATGCCCTGCCCGCGGGAATCGGGGCCGACCGCTATGAACAGCAGCAGGTTCTCGGGGACGTAACCACTCATTCCCGTGCGCAGCATCACTACAGCACCGAGCGGCCTCTTCTCTCTGTGTGTGACAATGACGAAGCCGTCCTTGCAGGGATCCTCGCCCAACGCGTAGTCTAGACCGTCCAGGATCACCTCGTAGGGGTCCTCGTACGGCTTGAGGCTCTCGTGAAGGAACTCGCCGAGAGCCTCGCGAGACAGCCACGCAGGAAGTCCACCGTAGGTGTCGGCACGGATCACATCCAGCGAGTCGATCGACTCTGTCTCTTCGTTCTCAGCTGACATCAGTCCTCCCTCTCAGTTGGCGTGCGGGCTCGTGTGTCGTTGATGCGCTGTTCCATCTCATCGACCTCGGTGCCCGAAGTCAGCGACCAGTTCTTCCCGAAGTAGAAGGCTCTATGCGTGTCGTTCCCCTGGTCGATGATGGGAACGAGCGACTTCCCGGTCAGGTCACCGCAGAGCAGCAGGGCGTCTACACCGTGATAGCCCGGCATCTTGAGCCACTTCCTCCAGACACTGTTCGCACCGTGCACATCTACTGAAAAGAAGAGCCTCGGCAACCTACCTCCCGGGTCCTGGATGATGAAGAACTCTGGCCAGCGGGGACGGCCGGGCGACGCGGCGGCGGGCCGTCGCGGTGCACGCAGCGTTCGGCGGCGAACGTGAACGCCCCGAGTATGGTCATGAGGGGTACTCCACCCACCTCCCACTTGACCGGCGATCGCTCGTAAATCTCCGGCTTGTGGTAGGGCAAGAGCATGGCGCTCAGGCCGAAGGACCAGAAGATGAAGAAGACCGTGAGCGTGAGAACAGAGAGGATTACGTTCACGGACAGCGACATCATCAGGACGCCGCTCGATATGCCGTAGCCGACGAACAGCAGCCAGGCGCTCAGGTATCCGATGGTCGGC
>JAUWBY010000298.1 GCA_030609605.1 Candidatus Eiseniibacteriota bacterium | reverse complement strand
ATCTCGATCCGGTTTCCCACACGGAGAATCGGCAGGGTCGTGTGCGTCAGAAGTACAACCATCTTATCCTGCTTGCCAAGAACATGGAGGGTTACAGGAATCTGATGCGTCTCTCAAGCATCGGCTATGTGGACGGTTTCTACTACAAGCCCAGGATCGATAAGGCGCTCCTGAGGGAATACCACGAGGGTCTCATCGCGACGACGGCCTGTCTTGCGTCTGAACCTGCGCAGCGAGTTCTCGCCGGGGACATGGATGGGGCCAGGGCGGCAGTGATCGATCTCATGGAAATCATGGGGGAGGGC
This sequence comes from Candidatus Eiseniibacteriota bacterium, assembly GCA_030609605.1. Lineage (GTDB taxonomy): Bacteria > Joyebacterota > Joyebacteria > Joyebacterales > Joyebacteraceae > Joyebacterum. The sequence continues at coordinate 2,728 of JAUWBY010000298.1, read as the reverse complement.
AACTTCTACCTTGAGGTGCAGAGGCACGGGCTCGAGGAGGAGGAACGGGTTATCCAGGCGTTCAAGGAGCTTTCGCGGGAACTCGGGGTGCCTCTCGTGGCAGCGAACGACTGCCACTACCTCCGTCGCGAGGACGCGGCCGCCCACGATGTACTCCTCTGCATCCAGACTGGGAAGGAGATCGATGATCCAAACCGGATGCGCATGGCGAACGATCAGTTCTACTTCAAGTCGCCGGATGAGATGAAGGAGCTCTTTGCCGACCTTCCTGAGGCCTACAACAATACTGTCGAGATCGCCGAGAAGTGCAACCTCTCTCTTGAATTCGACCGGGTTCACATGCCTCGTTTTCCGATTCCCGAGGGACACGAGGACGCGGCAACCTATCTGGCCGCTCTGACCCGCGAGGGGATCGCGGAGAGATACGAGACCATCACACCGGAGATCGAGGATCGCGTCACTACGGAACTTGCGATGATAGCGGAGATGGGTTTCTCCGGCTACTTCCTGATCGTTCACGATTTCATACACGAGGCGAGAAGACGCGGCATTTCTGTCGGACCCGGCAGAGGCTCCGCGGCTGCGAGCATAGTGAGCTATGCGCTCGGAATCACCGAACTCAATCCTCTGGAGTTCGGCTTAGTCTTCGAACGATTCCTCAATCCGGCCAGGAAGAGCATGCCGGACTTCGACATCGACTTCAGCTATGAGCGACGGGGCGAAGTCATCGACTACGTGACGTCCAAGTACGGCAGGGATTCCGTCGCCCAGGTGATCACCTTTGGAACGATGCAGGCCAGGGCCGTCATACGAGACGTGGGTCGCGTTCTCAAGTTCACCTACTCCGAAGTCGATCGCATAGCGAAGCTGATCCCGCGTGAACTCAATGTCACGCTGGCCGACGCTCTCGAACGTGTGCCCGAACTCAAGGCGCTCGCGGTGTCCGATGACAGGCACGTGAAGCTCTTCGAGTACGCGAAGACGCTTGAGGGGCTTTCCAGACACGCTTCGGTGCACGCCGCGGGAGTCATCATTGCGCCGGGTCGGATCTCGGACTGGGCGCCCCTCTATAAGACGAACCGCGATGAAATAACGACACAGTATGCGATGAAATCGCTGTCGAGGATTGGTCTCCTCAAGTTCGATTTCCTCGGTCTCAGAACACTGACCGTTATCGATGACGCAATCGGGATGATACGGGAGAACCACGGTGTTACCCTGATCCCTCAGGACATCCCCCTCGATGATCCTGTCACCTTCGAGCTCCTCGCTGCCGCACATACGATCGGGGTCTTCCAGGTCGAGTCGTCGGGAATGCGGGACCTTCTCAGGAAGATGAGGCCGGAGCGGCTCGAGGATATGATAGCGATCAACGCTCTCTTCCGCCCGGGTCCGCTCGGTTCCGGGATGGTTGACGACTACGTCAAGAGGAAGCACGGAAAGCAGAAGGTCAGGTACCTTCACCCGAACCTTGAGCCGGTTCTTGGTGAGACGTACGGCGTTATCGCGTACCAGGAGCAGGTGATGCAGGTGTCGAGTGCGCTGGCGGGGTTCTCCATGAGCCAGGCGGACATTCTCCTGAATGCGATGCGCAAGAAGGTCACCAATGTTATGGACCAGCAGCGCGAGGAGTTCATCAAGGGGGCCACAGCCGGTGGGATCAAGAAGAAGACGGCGGTCGCTGTCTTCGATCAGATGGCGAAGTTCGCCGACTATGGTTTCAACAAGGCCCACAGTGCCTCCTACGCCATCCTCGCGGTGAGGACGGCCTATCTGAAGGCGAACTACCCCGCTGAGTACATGGCGGCCGCGATGACAAGCGAGATGGGCAACACCGACCGGATCGTGATCCTCATGAACGAGTGCAAGCGCATGAAGATACAGGTGCTTCCTCCGGACATCAATCAGGGGCACGCCCGTTTCTTGGCCAGTGCAAGGAACGACATCCAGTTCGGACTCGGTGCCGTCAAGAACGTCGGGCTCCCGGCGATCCAGTCGCTCATCAGTGCGAGACAGGAGCATGGCGAATTCGGCGACCTTTTCGATCTTGTCAGCCGCGTTGATCTGAGACTCGTGAACCGGAGAGTGCTGGAGAGCCTCATCGCGGCAGGCGCGATGGACGGACTCCATGGGCATCGCGCGCAGCAGATGGCGGCCATTCCCGCCGCGCTCGAGCTTGGTCAGCGTCTCCAGCGGGAGCGGGATTCCGGACAGACGTTGCTCTTCGGCGGCGATGGTGAGGCGGCGCCGGCCCAGCCGAGGAAACTCCCGGAGGCCGAGCCATGGAACGACAGCTTCTCGCTTTCGCGGGAGAAGGAGGTGCTCGGGTTCTACGTCACGGGGCACCCGCTCGCTCGATACGGGCGAGAGCTGGACGCTTTCGCGACCACATCCATCGAGGATCTGTTGGAGATCGACGATGGCGAAGAGGTCCGTCTGGGAGGAATCATCACCCAGGTTAAGACTACAAATGACAGGAAGGGACAGCAGATGGCGTTCGTGACCATCGAGGATTTCACGGGCAGCGTGGAGGCCATCGTCTTCTCCGGTATCTACGCGAAGCGGCAAGCAGAGATAAGGAGTGATGCCGCCGTCATCATCGACGGCAAGCTCTCAACCCGTGAGGAGCAGGAACCAAAGATCATCGTTGGTGAGATCGTCCCGCTGTCGAGCGCAATGGGACGCTTCGTTGAGCGCATCGCCATCCACCTCTCCACCGCGGGTCTTG
>JAUWBY010000135.1 GCA_030609605.1 Candidatus Eiseniibacteriota bacterium | reverse complement strand
GTCTCGCGACGGCGGCCCTCAGCCCGCGTTCGAGCATGATCGGAAGCATGTGCTCGCGGTACTCGCGGCTTGCGCGGATGTCCGCTATGGGGGCGGTCTCGTCCGCAACCAGTCCCTTCGCGTCATCGATGAGCGCGTCATCCACGACCTTCCCCCTGAGGAGCTCTTCGATCCTGGGAGCGCGCACCGGCGTTGGCGCAACGGCCCCGAACGCGACCCGATACTCGTTGTCCGGAAGAGCCAGTACGGCAACGCTAGCCTGAGCCAGATCCTCGCCGCGGTAGCGGCCAAGCTTGACGTATGCCGCGCCGTGAGCTCCCTGAGGAATGGGGAGCGACACTGACGTCACGATCTCCGCGCTCCCAAGCGCCGTGGTCTTCGGTCCGGTGAACCACTCAGTAATCGGTACGACTCTTCTGCCGTCCGGGCCTGTGACGTGGATGCTTGCATCTAGAACGAGAAGAACGGGGCCGCTGTCACACGACGGCACTGCCGAGCAGATATTGCCTGTGATCGTTGCCCTGTTCCTGACACCGACCGAGGCGACCGTCATTGCCATCTCGCGGAGGAGTGGTACGTGTTTCTGAACAAGCTCTGATTCGATGAGATCGGTGAAGGTCGTCAGAGCCCCGACTCGAAGAGTGTTCCCGTCGCGCTCGATTCCAGCCAGCCCCGAGATCCCCTTGATGTCAACAACAAGCCCAGGCCTTATGAGACCGTCCCTGAGCCCCGGAACAACATCGGTCCCTCCTGCGAGCACTCGCGCGCCGCTTCCGTGCTTGTTCAGGATCCCGACAGCCTCCTCGATCGTCTCAGGCTTCGCATACTCGAACTCGTGTGCTATCGGCATGCATTGCTCCTTCCATGCCGGCCGCTACTTCGGTTGCAGCCCATGCTGCCGGTTACTTCGGTGGCAGCATCACCCCACTTCGGTGGCAGCATCGCCCTACTTCGGTGGCAACATCGCCCTACTTCGGTGGCAACATCGCTACGATGCGACACATCGACGACTCGAGCTCGATCCCACGGAGCGGGAAGCACCCTATCCAGCAACGCTCGTTCTTGATCTTGTCGATCTCTCCGCCGAGGTTTTCCGCGTGGACGAGTCCCTTCGGGAAGAGCTTGAGATGCATCACCTGATAGTAGATGTCCGGCGGGAACATCTCGTCCCAGCTCTTGCCATAGTCCTTCTGAAGTTTCGCCTCAGCCTTTGTGAAAAGACCGGGGTGCCAGTCCTTGATGATCGTGTTCATCGGGTGGTCGGCGCTTCCGCAATCGACACCGATCCACTTGAGGTTCATCTTGAGCGCCCACTTGTGAAACTCGGGGTCGGGCCCCGGGTGCTTCACGAAGTAGCGGATCTCATCGGAGCGCTTCTGATCCCATGCGTACTTGTGATAGCCGGTATTGATAATGAGTATGTCGCCCTTCCTGACATCGACGCGATCCGTGATCATCTTGGGCGAGTAGAGACTGTAGTCCTCGACGGAGTCCGAGATGTCGACGACGACACCGGGGCCGATCCACTCGCCGAGCGGCACATCGCCGATCGTGCGTCCGCTCGGGTGGAAGTGGATCTCGCCGTCCATGTGGGTGCCGACGTGATTGCTCGTCGTGATGATCTGGCCGTTCGCGCCCTGCCCCATGTGCGCGCCCGCTATCCGTTTGAAGTACTGGATGCCGAGAGGCATGTAGCTCGGCCACGGTGGTGTGTGGATCGACAGCCGCTGCGTGAGATCGTAGACCCTGACATCGTCCATGAACTCGAGGAACTTCTTGGTGTTCATGTCGTACCCTCCCTGGATGATCGCTTCTCCTGACTCAGCGTGCTTCCTGTATCAAGGTTGCGCTCTCTCTGAACTGTCTTCTTCTATTTCGCCAGCCGCGCGGCCAATCCTTCGAACGCTCTCTTGAACGGCTCCTCCGACGCGGTCAGGACTCCCGCGCCGACCTGCCCGACGCCGGGTTCGCGGTGTGCGACTCCCGTGTCGATGAACGGGAGTATGTTCTTTGTGATGACCTTGACCACGTCGATCCCGGTCGGCGTCCCGCGGAAGTTGAGATACGGAATCTGGTAGACGGTGTTCTCAGCCGCGGCGATCTCATACATCTCGAGCGTGTACCGGATCGCGTCCGAAGTCGTCCCGCCCACGAACTGCACGATCGCGGGCGAAGCGGCGATGGCGAATCCGCCCAGTCCGTTCGTCTCCGTGATCGAACTGTCGCCGATATCCGGATTGGCATCCTCGCTTGTGTAGCCCGGGAAGAAGAGCGCGTCGGGAACGTCAGCGGGACCCACGAACCACTCGTCTCCCGTTCCGGAGAGCTGGATCCCGAAATCCGTTCCATTTCTGGTCATCGCGATGACGACACTGCTGTCCGGCACGTCGCGCGCAGCATCGAGCGTCACCTTGCACGCCGGCATCGAGAGATTCAGAAAGAAGTGGTCGTTTCCGTTGATGAACTCGAGAACTTCCACCGCTGCTCTGCTGTCGCTGCATGACCGCACGATTTCAGGAGCCAGAACGCGGTAGAGGAGCGACGTCGCGGCTCTGTTGCGGTTGTGGACCTCGTCTCCCATGTGGAGCGCCTGCGCCATCAGGTTCTTGAGATCGATCGGTCCCATGTTCGCAATCGTATCATCGAGCACCGGATAGAGTATCGAGTCCATCCACCGGAGCTTCTCGATGACCTCGGAGGCAAAAGCGCCGTAGCGGAGCACCTTACCCAATCCCTCGTTCATCGTGCAGTAGGCAACGTTACCGAACTCTTCGTTCTTGAGCACGAAAACCGGCATGGAAGGCATCACAATTCCCGCCATCGGGCCGACGGTGCTGTGCTCGTGGCACGGCGCGTACTCGATCTCACCCGATGCCGCGAGTCCCTCCGCCTCATCCGGCGTCGTCGCCTTCCCCTCGTAGATCAGGCCCCCGATAACGGCTCCCCGCATCGGCCCGCACATCCGCTCCCACGCTATCGGAGGTCCGGCGTGGAGGATCAGGTTCGGCTTCATCCCTGGGATCACATCGATGGCGCGCGCCAGACCAACCAGCTGCGGCATGCCCCGGAGAATTATGTCCATGACCTTCACGTTCGCCACTTCTATCTGCGCCGCGTGCTCTCTTATGATGCGCCGCGATTCGTCCGATACATCCATAGGCGGACGCCAGTCAACCTGTACGGCCGCGGCTCCAACTTCGTCCAGGCTCTCCTTGAATGAGGAGAGACCTATGTTCACGACTCTGAGTTCTTGTCTGAAAAGATCGCTCACCGGCATCACTTCACCCCCAGCTTCCGGGCAATGAGCCCTGCGATCCTGCACGCGGACAGGTTGGACTCCGCGATGACGGCCCCGGCCCCTTCAAGAGCATCGCGTACGGCGCGCCGGTTCTGAGGATCCCGGTCGGTCCCTGTGATCGAACAGACTACGGCTACCTTGCTCACCGCTTCCCGCACCGCGTCATCGAGTTCGGACGCAGGATCCAGGTTGGAGCCGTACCCAAGAACAACATCCAAGAGTATGACGGCTACCTCCGGATCGTTCGCCTCGTCCACGATTCGCTTCACTCGCAATGAGTAGTCGATCATCGGATGTGGGCGCCCGACGGTGAATTCGTCGGAGCCAAGATCGACGATCGTGTTCGCAACGCTCCGGAGCGGATCGTCGAGCTTCGCCGCACGACCGGACGACACATTGGAGTGAACGTCATTGAGGCCGATACCGGCAAAGACGATCTCTGCCTCCGATGCGAACGTCCCCCCACTCATGAGAGCGCGGACGTAGCGTTGCCCGCTCGACCTCTCCCCCACTATTCTCTCAACGGTTTCCTTCTCCTGGTCATCACCTCCGAGGAGCAGTCCCCTGACGCCTTCCGGCTCGCTGCCAAGCGCAACCGTCACCGCGCGAAACGCCGCCTCCGCGAGCGTACGGCAGCCGTTCGGACCTTCAGGCTCAGTTCCCAGGAAGACCGACACGACCGGCTGCCTAATCTTCGCGAGTTTCTTCCTGATTCTATCGAGAACCTCACTGTCTGGCGGCTTCGACACGAGAACGATCACCTCAGTCTCCGCGTCATCGACGAGCGCCTCAAGGCCATCCAGGAAGGTGATGCCGCCGACAGCGCTCACAACATCGTGCCCGCCGGTTCCTATCGCCTGAGATATCCCCGAGCCGAGATTCGAGACGAGCGTGCTCACTTCCTGCAGCCCCGTTCCCGATGCTGCTATGATCCCAATCGGTCCCCGGTTGACGGCATTCGCGAAGCCAAGAGGAACGCCATTGATGATCGCCGTCCCGCAGTCGGGTCCCATTACGAGCAGGCCACGGCTGTGCGCGCGGGCCTTCAGTTCCACCTCAGTCTCAAGCGGAACATTGTCTGAGAAAAGCATCACGTGGAGCCCGCGGTCGAGCGCCCGTGCCGCAACGTCGCCGGCGTAGCGACCGGCCACGGAGATGAGAGCCAGGTTTGCGCCCGGAACAACATCGAGCGCGCCGTCGAGGCTTTTGGGCACGAATGCCTCACCGTCGTCGGCGGTACCCTGCACGTTCTCGAGGAGCCGGTCGACGGCAATGAGTGCCGCTTCTGCTATTCCGTCGGTATCGGCTCTCACGCCTATCAGAAGATCGGTGTCGCCTGAGGCTTCGAACTCGGGCGTCAGGAGATCCGCCGCGGCGAGAATGGCCCGGTTCTCGTTCGTTCCCATGACAACGGCTGCGTCGGCAACGCCCTCCATGTGGGAGAGTTCTCTCGCCACGTTCATGAGCGTGACCGAATCGAAGTACGCACCCTTCTTGATGCGTCCCACTACGACCATTGTGCCTCCCTATCGTCCTGAACGCTGGTGCCCGTCACGCGCCCAACGGTCGCCCCCGAGGAACGAGCCGGCCAGGACATGAGCGTCATCTGAAGACCTACCGCGGTATCGGCGCCGGACGTCGCCCCGACTGCGAAGAGATGCTCCGCACACCTCCTCACGTCCCTGGATGAGCCGAACGAAAGCGCCGCCACCAGATTCTTGATGCCCTCCGTGAGGAACCCGCCTTCGGCGAGATAGAGGAACGTGTCGGACAGAACGTTCCCGCTCCTTGCAGTCTCGAGGATGCGTGTACGGAGAAGTGTGAGATCACGCCCGGACACGGATCCGGCGGCGCCTCGTCTTGATGATGCGCCGGGGGCAACCACCGGCCGTGACCCAACGTACGCCGATCTCTCAAGAACGTGTGTAGCGATGAGCAACCCCACTATGAAGTCGTCGCCGGACGGTGTGAGTCCGAAACCGCAACCCTTGAGCCGCCCCACTCCCCGGAGCGTGTTCCCGTGGAGGATATCACGAACGGAGTGCCCGATGTGGTCGACAACGGCACGCTCGAACCCGTCCCTGAACTCCACGAGCCTCCGGGAGTCGAGCAGGAATGCCAGACTCTTCTCCGGCGCCTGCTCGGCGAGGAGAAGCCCGAGAGTGCTGAGGTTCTTTGTGAAGAGAGGGAGACTGTGTGGCTGGAAATCGAGAACTGATTTGTAGACACGCCCGCCCTCGAGAGGAATGCGACGACCATCGAGGGTTATCGTCCAGCCGGGGCGGAGGGAGACCTCGCCACCATCGGGGGTGGTCGCTCCGCCGCCGGGCGTCGCCGCGCCCGTCGCTATCGTGAGACTCCCGACGCCGGACAGATCGACCCCGCGCACGACGATGTTCAGAGGTCCGGCATCTACGCTCGGAGTGACAAGCGAGACGAACCTGCCATGGTCCGTCATGTTGACCACACGTGCGAAGCGCGAGTGAACACGGTAGGACCCGCTCTCTACCAGGTCACCGAAGCTCACGATTTCGATCATCTCACGCGGCACGACCATGACCAATCCCTTCGAACTGCGGCGAATCGTTCAAGCACACGCACGGCGCCCAGGGTAGCGAGTAGCTCAAGCCGCCGTCCCCTACGCCTCGCAGAATACCATCCCGTAGTACTTCTCGTACTCCTCGCTCCTGACGACCTCGACCTCTCCTATCACCTTCATCCCGCTCGCGGGCTCGTCTATGCGGAGCTGTCCCGTGATCCGGATCCCGTTTTCGAGTTCGACGATACCGAGCCCGAGCGTCGGCACCTCGAAATCCCCTGGAAGCGCGTAGAGCTCGGTGAACGTGAGCAGCGTGCCCGCTTTCGGCAGCGGCTCCGGATCGAATTCGTTGTGCTCATTCTCACCGCACTTGGCGCAGACCATGCGGTACGGATAGTGAAGATGCCCGCACTTCCTGCACCTGTAAGCGTAGATATCTCGCTTCATTCTCAGTTCTCCCTCGCGAACGTGAGGCATACGACGTTGTTTCCAAAGCCTCCGAAGTTGCACGTGAACCCGATTCCAGGGTCCGCGACCTGCCGTTTCCCCGCTTCACCGCGGAGCTGAAGTACAATCTCGTAGGCCTGCGC
>JAUWBY010000014.1 GCA_030609605.1 Candidatus Eiseniibacteriota bacterium | reverse complement strand
GGACCTCGCTGTTCGGATAGTGGATGTGTGGATCGCTGAGAAGTTCGAGGGCGGGAGGCACGTGGCCCGCGTTGACAAGATAATGAAAACGGAAGGGGAGTAAGGATGCCGGCACTACGGGACGTGGATCCGGAGATATTCGAGGCGGTACAGTCGGAGATACACCGGCAGACCGACAAGCTGGAGCTAATAGCGTCTGAGAACTTCACAAGCGGGGCGGTGAGGGAAGCCGTGGGGTCGGTGATGACAAACAAATACGCCGAGGGCTACCCGTATTTCCGCAAGAAGGACGGGACGATCAACTGGAACCGGAACGGACGCTACTACGGCGGCTGCGAGTTCGTGGATAGGGCGGAGAATCTGGCCATCGCCAGAGCGAAGGAGTTGTTTGGAGCCGACCACGCGAACGTCCAACCTCATTCCGGAAGCCAGGCGAACATGGCCGTCTACTTCGCGCTCCTGAATCCGGGCGACACGTACTTCGGTCTTGAGCTGTCTCACGGCGGTCACCTGACGCACGGTCATCCGATCAGTTTCTCCGGAATGTTCTACAATGTCATCCACTACGGTGTCGACAAGGAGACCGAGGTCCTGGACTACGACGTTCTCCGGAAGCTGGCACTAGAGCACAAGCCGAAGCTCATCGTGACCGGTGCATCCGCCTATCCTCGCACTCTCGATTTCGCGAAGTTCCGTGAGATCGCAGACGAGGTCGGCGCCAGCCTCATGGTCGACATGGCACACATCGCTGGTCTTGTCGCCGCCGGTATCCATCCAAGTCCGGTCCCGTACGCGGACGTTGTGACTACGACAACGCATAAAACCCTGCGCGGTCCTCGCGGAGGGATGGTCCTCTGCAAGGAAGCGCTCGCACGAGCCATCGACAAGATGGTTTTCCCGGGAATCCAGGGCGGTCCGCTGATGCACGTCATCGCCGGCAAGGCGGTCTGTCTCAGGGAGGCGATGCAGCCATCGTTCCGGGAGTATCAGGAGCGAATCGTGGAGAACGCGCAGCACATGGCGGAGGCCTTCAAGCGTCACGGTTTCCGGCTCGTGTCCGACGGGACCGACACGCATCTCATGCTCGTTGATCTCAGGACGAAGGGCGTGACTGGGAAAGTTGCGGAGAAGTCTCTGGAGCAGGCCGGCATCACCGTCAACAAGAACACGATTCCGTTCGATCCGGAGAAGCCGTTCATCGCGAGCGGTATCCGCGTCGGGACACCGGCGCTGACCACCCGCGGTATGGGAGCGACCGAACTCGACAAGGTAGTGGCCCTGATCGACAAGGTGCTTTCAGACGCGGAGAACGAGCAGAATCTTGAAATGGTCAAGAAGGAAGTCGAGGAGCTCTGTGCGGCCTTTCCGCTTGTTGTAGGCGAGGATAGGCCTGTATAGCGGAATCAGGAGGACACAGGTTTTGACCAAGAGACCACCGTGGGATGAGTATTTCATGAGCATCGCGCAGCTTGTCGCGGGGCGCTCGACCTGCCTCAGGCGGTCGGTTGGTGCCGTTATCGTCAAGGACCGCAGGATCCTCGCCACCGGATACAACGGAGCACCGGCGGGGCTACCTCACTGTGAGGAGACCGGCTGCATCCGGGAGGAACTGAGCATCCCGCATGGTGAACGACACGAACTCTGCCGTGGGATCCACGCTGAGCAGAACGCCATCATCCAGTCTGCGAACTACGGAACCGGTATCAGCGGTTCGGCGATCTACACGACACACCACCCCTGTTCCGTCTGTGCAAAGATGATTATCAATGCCGGGATCAGGCGTGTGATTTCTGCAGATGACTATCCCGACGAACTCGCGTCAGAGCTTCTGGCACAGGCCGGCATCCCGGTCGTCGTCCTCGGCGTTCCGGCGAAGGTGGGTTCTTGACGCGTAGAAAACTCTCTGCCAAGTCGACTGGAGCATCCATCTACGACCTGTCCTGAGAAAAAGCAGCGGTCAAGATGCTAATCGCTTGACACGGTTTGGCCTCGGCTGATAATCTGCGAATCGCCGAAGGAGGAAGACCGCTACGGGATGATGTGTCGTGGGCGCGGAGCAGCCTTCCCACCTTGAGTACCAACCAATCATTACTAACAGACAGTAGAAGGTGAGAGCTTCGATCGGGTTTCCCCGCTTCGATGCCGCAGTGATTCACGGACTCTGAGCACGAGAGGATCGGTGGCGCATCAATGTCGGAATTGAAAGATGAAGGTTCCTCCGTCGAGTTGACAGCCGAGTTAACAGCAAGCGACAACAGACTCACCGCGACAGAGGAAATGCCCGCGTACGATACTGACATCGCAATGGATGATGGAGCGCCCTCGAATGCGGGGCGCCTCAAGCTCTACATGGACGAGGACGAGATCCTCGGTCTTCACCGGAGACTTGCGAGCAAGCTCTTCCATCTCGTGCGAAAGCGAAGCGGGAAGATCGTCCCATTCGACAGGAAGAAGATAACCACCGCCATCTTCAAGGCAGCGCGGGAGGTGGGAGGCAGAGATCAGGAGGTCGCAGAGCGGCTCACGGACGAAGTGCTTCTCTACATGTACTCCGAAACAGGCGCTAAGTTGCCGCAGGTGGAGGAGATACAGGACTCGATAGAGAAAATCCTCGTAGAGAGGGGCCACGCGAGGACGGCAAAGGCCTTCATTCTGTATAGAGACAAGCGAGCGAGAATACGCAGGACGGATCTCAACGCGAGTCTTGCCGGTCTCGAGAAGCAGCATCGCCCGGGACTCGATTCGACCGACCTCTCTCTCTTCGTGAGAATGTCCGGTGATGACATCGTCGCGTGGGATCGCGAGAAGATCATAGAGACGCTTGTTCGCGAGGCGGACGTTCCTGTTGAGAAGGCCGAGAAGATCAGTCGCGAAGTTGAGGATCAGATTGCACTCGGCGCGACATCGGTTATCACGGCGCCGCTCATCCGCGAACTCGTAGACGCGAAGCTCATCGAGCACGGCCTCGAGGACGCGCGCCGCAGACACACGCGACTCGGTGTTCCTCTCTATGACGCAAAGAGGATCATCCTCGAGCCGAACAAAGAGAACGCGAACATCCCGCACAATCCCGAAGCGACCAACATGTCTCTGGCGGAGGCTGTGAAGAAACAGTATGCGCTTCTCGCCGTGTTCAGCCAGGAGGTTGCGGATGGACACGCCCGCGGAGACATTCACCTGCACGATCTCGGCTTCTTCGACAGGCCGTATTGCTCGGGGCAGTCTATAGAGTACGTAAAGAAATTTGGCCTCAGTCTGCCGAATGCTCTCTCGATTGCGAAGCCGGCGAAACATCCGGAGATTCTGCTGGCGCACATGGTGAAGTTCTCAGCAGCGCTTCAGGGTCACTTCGCGGGGGCGATCGGATGGGATGCGGTCAATACGTTCTTCTCACCGTTTCTCGAGGGCATGTCCGACCGCGACATCCACCAGCTCGCGGAGATGATGATTTTCGAGTACTCGCAGCAGAGCGTCGCGCGCGGAGGCCAAGCCATCTTCAGCGACATCAACATCTACTGGGAGACGCCGAAGCACTTCACGGACGTTCCGGCGATCGGTCCAGGCGGCAAGTACACGGGGCGCACCTACAAGGACTACGAAAAGGAATCGCAGCGCTTCGCCATGGCTCTCTTTGACGTGTACAAGGAGGGTGATGGGACCGGGCGTCCCTTCTTCTTCCCGAAGCCGCTGGTCCACATGACCGATACCTTCTTCAAGACCCCCGGCCACGAGGACTTCCTGATGCACATCTCGGATGTCGCCGCCGACAAGGGCAATACCTACTTTGTCTTCGATCGTGGGGACACCGCCAAGATCTCTGAGTGCTGCAGACTCTCCTTCAAGCTCGAACAGTCCGATCTTGATGACGCCAAAGAGCCGTGGAGGATGCGCTACTCGGCACTTCAGAACGTAACGCTCAATCTCCCGCGCGCCGCATATTACGCGAACGGGGACGACCATAAGCTGTTCGAGAAGATCGATGAGGCATTCGAACTGGTTGTCCAGGCGCACGAGCAGAAGCGTACTATCATAAGGAAACTGCTCGCGATGGGGGACGGTGGACCGCTGGCGCTTCTGACGATGAAGCAGGACGGTGAGGAGTACCTGCGGATGCATCGGGTGACTTTCCTTGTCGGACTCCTTGGTCTGAACGAACTGGTACAGAGTCACATTGGCGAGGAGATACACGAGTCCGATCGCGCATTCCGTCTGGCACTCAGGGTCATCGCCCATCTCAAGCTTGAGTGTGAGCGCTGGTCTGACAAGACGGGCATGAAGCTCGTGCTCGAGCAGACGCCGGCCGAGTCGGCCGCCTACCGGCTTGCCAAGCTGGACCTCGAACACTTCCCGAGTCAGGCGGAGGCGGTCGTGAAAGGAAACCTCTCGCTGGGAGAGGTCTACTACACGAACTCGACGTTCCTGAACGTGTCGGAGAAAATCAGTCCCATCGAGCGGGTAAAGAAGGAAGGCATGTTCCACGACATGATCGAGGCAGGTGCCCTGTCTCATATCTGGATCGCGGACAGCCATCCGGAGAAGGAAGCCATCGCGAGCTTCGTCAAGGCTACGTTCTTCCATACGCGGAACGCGCAGATAGCGTTCTCGCCGGAATTCACAACCTGCAACGTCTGCCAGAGAGTGAGCCGTGGTCTCGTTGATGTCTGTCCGTACTGCGCGGCGTCGCAGATCTCGGGAATCACGAGCAGAACCAAATAATCCTCAGAGTATGGAAACGTGGCCGGATCCGAAGGGTCGCAACGGAGACGAGGCGTTGTGAAACTGGTATTCTTTGTCAAAGAGGACTGCTCGGCCTGCACGAACGCCAAAGAGAAGATCGGGTTCTTCCTCAAGAAGTGGGAGATGACCGACACAATCGAGATCGAGGAGTTCGACTGCAGTACCGAGGACGGTCTCATTGAAGCTGCGATGGAGGGTGTAGGAGAGATTCCTACGATCATTCTCCAGGATGGCGACAATGAGATCGGCCGGTGGGAGAAAAAGGCTCCGGTTTCGGACGAGCTCATGGGACTGATCGGTGTCGAGGCCTGATGCGCTCCCGACCGAGGCCTGATGCACTGCCGGGGGGAGTGCTCATGTCGCACACAGTCCGGGGCAGCGGAGCCGAAAAGCCTGTAGACGCCTGCACGACTCATGCTATACTTCTGCCGCCCGGATTCTCGCGTCAGTGCGAGGGCTCCGGGCGGCAACTCATATCATGGAAGGGGGCCGACGGATGGTGACTCGCAAGGCGATTCTCGCGGTACTGCTGGCGGTCATGGCGGCCGGCATTCTGGGGTCCGGCTGTGGTGGCGGTGGTGTGGACATCATCGTCGACGGGCCGGTAACTATGTCTCACTCGTTCGAGGAGGGAGACGTTCTCAAGTACGAATTCAAGATGGGAACCCAGTCCGGTATCAGGCGTGCGGCGTATGAGCAGACCATCTATACGCAGACCGAGATCAAGACGACCTGTACGTTCACCGAAGTGACGCCTGACGACATCACGATGCGGATGCTGTTCACGAACGCGTGCGGCAGCATAACCATCGGGGACAGGCCGGAGATCGACAAGGCGGTCACCGAGCTTCGCGGCAACGAGCTTGAGTTCACGCTCGATCCGGACGGTACTGTCGTCTCCTGGACGGGGATCGGTTCATCCGAATACCTGGAGGCCGGAGCGGGTCAGATGGCCGTTCTTCTGTACGATGTGTTTCCTCCCCTTCCGGATGAGGCTCTGGATATCGGAGTGAGCTGGACCACCGACTATGACATCCCCGATCTCTCCGCTTCCGTGGATCGCGACTTCGCCGGAGAGAGCACATACATTGTCACGGGCTTCAAGAGCAAGAACGAGATCGACTGCGTCGTCGTCAATCGTCACTCGGACTTCAGCTTCGATGGCCGGGCGGAGCAGGCCGGTGAAGTATGGCTTATGGAGGGTGAAGGAACCGTCGACGGCGATCTCTACCTGTCGATCGAAGACGCATCACTCGTCTTCTCATCGGGCGAGATGAAGATGACTCTGACGGGGGAGGGCTCGTCTGTCGGGGGAGCTGCCGCGTCGAATGTTGTCGAAATGGGAATAGTCTCGAGTCTGAGTATCAA
The DNA here is from genome assembly GCA_030609605.1 of Candidatus Eiseniibacteriota bacterium. GTDB lineage: Bacteria > Joyebacterota > Joyebacteria > Joyebacterales > Joyebacteraceae > Joyebacterum. The sequence continues at coordinate 12,343 of JAUWBY010000014.1, read as the reverse complement.
GCTCGTGGAGTAGATGGCAGGTGGATACGACGGCGCGTTCGGGAAGCATCCGGGCGTGCGGGTTCAAACCCCTGAGTTACAGGAGTCAAGATTCTGAGACTCAAGACTTTCTCCGGAGGAGTTCACCCTCCGGCTTCGAAGAAGTTGACCAATTCAGTTGAAATCGCCGAGGCGGCTCTTCCTGAGCGTGTGGTGATACCGCTCAGACAGTCTCTCGGAGCTCCGGCCGAGGCTTGCGTCACGGTAGGAGACGACGTCAAGGTCGGCCAGAGAATCGGTGAGCCGGGCGGTTTCGTTTCCGTTCCGGTCCATGCATCGATCTCCGGCAAGGTCGCTGCCGTCGGCAGGTTTCCGCATCCCGGAGGCGGCGAGGATACTGCGATCGTTATCGAGGGCGACGGGCTGGACGAGTGGCACGAGAGTATCAAGCCCCACGACGACGTTGGATCTCTGACAGCCGACGAGATCCGGAAGATCACGCTGGACGCCGGTATCGCCGGTCTCGGCGGCGCTGCATTCCCCACACACGTCAAGCTTTCCCCGCCGGAGTCCAAGCCAATAGACACTGTCATTCTGAACGGGGCGGAGTGTGAGCCGTGGCTTACGGCCGATCACCGTCTCATGCTGGAACGCCCAGGTGATGTGCTGAGAGGTATGAAGCTTCTCATGAAGGCGGTTGGCGCCGACAGAGGAATCGTCGGCGTCGAGTCGAACAAGCCTGATGCGGTTGCGGCACTCAGAGCTGCGATTCATGATGGAGCGAACATCACGGTGACGGCTGTTCAGGTGAAGTACCCGCAGGGGGCGGAGAAACAACTGATCGACGCGCTGCTGCGACGCCAGGTTCCGTCCGGCGGTCTTCCCATGGATGTGGGTGTCGTTGTTCAGAACATCGGCACGGCCTACGCTGTCTACGAGGCGTGCTATCTTGGGCGTCCACTCATGAGGCGGATCCTGACTCTCACGGGATCGCCCGTCGCGAGGCCATCGAATTTCATGGCACGCATCGGCACACTCCTGTCGAGTCTCATTGAGCAAGCAGGAGGACTGAAGACCGATATCGGCAAGATGATTTCGGGCGGTCCGATGATGGGGATAGCGCAGTTCACGACCGACGTTCCTGTTGTAAAGGGCATGTCGGGAATCCTCTTTCTCGCCCGCGGCGAGGTGAATGAGCGACAGCCTGATCCGTGCCTGAGGTGTGGAGCCTGCGTCCACGTCTGTCCGATGAAGCTTGTTCCCGTTATGCTTGAGAAGCTCGTGATCCACGAGAGGATTGAACAGGCCGTCGAGATCGGGCTCAACGACTGCATCGAGTGCGGGTCATGTTCGTACGTCTGTCCGTCGAAGCGCCGGCTCATTCACTACTTCAAATACGGGAAGCTGCTCGCTGCTCAGAAGAGCGCGGCACCGACCAAGTAAGGAGAAGCGGGCGAATGCAGGAGCACCTGGTAGTTTCAGCCTCCCCACATATTCGCGATGATGTCTCTGTGCGGAAGGTGATGTACAGCGTCGTCATCGCCATGGTGCCCGCCATAGTCGGATCCATCTACTTCTACGGTCAGAGGGCGCTCTTCCTTACACTTCTATCCTGCGCGGCTGCAGTCCTGACGGAAGCAGTGATACAGAAGCTCAGAGGTGTGCCGGTGGCGGTGACGGACGGAAGCGCGCTCGTGACAGGCATACTCCTGGCGTTCAATATCCCGCCGGGCGTGCCGTGGTGGATCCCGGTTGTGGGATCGATCTTTGCGATCGCCATCGGCAAGCAGGTATTCGGGGGGCTCGGGTACAATCCGCTGAATCCCGCGCTTCTCGGTCGCGCATTCCTGCTCGCGTCCTGGCCCGTTCACATGACGACGATGTGGCTGCCTGGTAGGGGAGGGACCCTGTCCGGACTGTCTCTTTCAGGCATCGACGTCGTGACACAGGCGACTCCTCTTGCGATCATGAACAGCGTGAGTGCCGTCATATCAGATCCGGCTTCTACGACACACCAGATCGTTCAGGCGCGGGAGGTTCTGGCGCACCTCGGGTCATCCGATGCGATCGCCAATCTGTTCATTGGAAATGTCGGTGGCTGCATCGGCGAAACGTCGGCTCTTCTGCTTCTCATCGGTGCCGCGTACCTGATGTTCAAGCATTACATCTCGTGGCGCGTCCCCGCTGCCTACATCATGACGGTCGCTGTTCTGATCTCGATCTTCGGTGGTACATCGGGTCTCTTCACGGGGAATGCGTTGTTCCACATTCTCTCCGGCGGTCTGATTCTAGGAGCTTTCTTCATGGCGACCGACATGGTGACCTCGCCCGTAACGCCGCGGGGCATGCTTGTGTTCGGTGTCGGCTGTGGGATTCTCACGACCGTCATCAGGCTGATCGGCGGATATCCGGAGGGCGTCAGCTACTCCATCCTGCTCATGAACATCGCAACTCCGCTCATCGACGGACGCACTCTACCGAAGAAGTTCGGGGAGGTGAAGCCGAGTGGGTAATTTCTTCAAACTGGTGGGTACGCTGACGATCATCGCGCTCGTTGCGAGCTACGGACTCTCGGTCGTCTACAACGCCACGCACGGAATCACGGAGGAGTACAAGCGCCAGGAAGAGGCGGCCGCGCGGATCGAAGCACTGGCCTGCAGTCCCGACGCGACGTTCGAGCAGACGACCACCGAATGTGTTCTTGCTGGTCGCCGGTTCGAGTACTTCACTGCGTACAATGACGAGAAGTTGGTCGGGTACTCGTTCAAGGCCTACGGGAAGGGTTACTCCAGCACGATAGAGACGATCGTCGGCGTAGATCCGAGCGGAACCATCCGCGGGATCAAGATAACGGATCAGCGAGAAACGCCGGGGCTGGGTGCGAAGATCCTGGAGGTTGCGTCACTGAACACGTTGTGGGCCGTGCTTTCCGGAAACGCCAAGGACGAGACCGGTGTTCGGCCGTGGTTCCAGGTGCAGTTCGATGGGCGGGTCCCGCACGAACTCGTCGTGGTCAAGAGCCAGGCGGCAGAAGGGATCCTCGCCATAACCGGAGCGACTATCAGCTCCGATGCCGTCACGAACTCCGTTAGGCGCGGACTGGAACTCGTTCTCTCGATCGTAGAGCGCGGTGATGCGCCGTGCGAGTCTGCAGGCGGCACGGCGGTCGCAGGAGACGCTGCGGCTGGAGATGCGGCTGGAGATGCGGCTGGAGATGCAGCTGGAGATGCGGCTGGAGATGCAGCGGAAGATGATAATGCCGGTAGCCCGGAGGTGGTTCGATGAGCGTGATGAAGGAATTCACCAAGGGTTTCTACAAGGAGAACCCGGTCTTCAGACTGGCGCTCGGCCTGTGTCCGGCTCTCGCCGTATCGACGTCCGTGGAGAATGCTCTGGGGATGGGTGCGGCAGCGACGTTCGTCCTGATCGGTTCGAACATGGTGATCTCGATCCTGAGGAAGTTCATTCCGGCGAAGGTCAGGATCCCGTGTTTCATCGTCATCATAGCCAGCTTCGTTACTATCGTCGAGCTGATGATGGGGGCGTACCTGCCGGAGTTGTCGAAATCACTCGGTATCTTCATTCCGCTCATTGTAGTGAACTGCGTCATTCTCGGCCGCGCGGAGGCGTACGCGTCGAAACACGGCATATTTCTGTCGGTTCTGGACGGAATCGGGATGGGTCTGGGATTCACATTCGCGCTGGTCCTGCTTGGTGCGATACGTGAGATCCTGGGAGACGGAAAGCTCATGGGTTACATGGTCTTCGGACCTGGCTTCCAACCCGTTCTGCTTATGATTCTGGCGCCCGGGGCGTTCATCACGCTTGGGCTTCTCATGGGTTACTTCAATACTCTGGATGACAGGCGGAAGAGGAAACTCGAAAAGGACGCTTCCAGCTAGCAGAGGAACAGCGGCGCGCGGGAGATGCTACCGGGTGTCGTAGTGAGAGGTGGGAGAGAGATGGATCTTGGCCAGCTGTTCGCGATCATCATAGGGGCGATCTTCGTCTCCAATTTCGTTCTGGCGAGATTCCTTGGCCTCTGTCCGTTCGTCGGCGTTTCCAAGGATCCGGCCTCGGCGCTCGGCATGGGAATGGCCGTCATCTTCGTGATGACGATCGCGTCACTCGTGACATGGTTCGTCTACGTCTTCGTACTGGAGCCGCTCGGGATCACATACTTGAGGACTATCGCTTTCATCCTGGTCATCGCGACACTCGTTCAGTTCGTAGAGATGGTCATCGAAAAGACATCGCCGGCTCTGCACAGGTCGCTCGGCATCTACCTTCCTCTCATCACGACGAACTGCGCCGTTCTCGGTGTGGCGGTCGTCAACGTGGACGATTTCATCATAACCGACCTTCCGAATACAGTGAGCTTCATATACACGGTGGTCCACGGGCTCGCGGCCGGTGTTGGATTCACACTGGCACTGGTGCTCATGGCCTCGATCCGCCAGCGATTGCAGCTCGGAGGTGTTCCGAAATCGATGCAGGGAATACCGATCACGTTCATTGTCGCCGGCCTCATGGCGATAGCGTTCCTTGGCTTCTCGGGTCTGAAGATCTGACGGTTCTCTCAAGGGGATAGGATGCTGTCCGTCGTAGCCACATCGGTGTTGACGCTCTCGGGAATGGCGGCGCTCTTCGGCGCCATCCTGGCCGTCGCATCCAAGGCATTCGCGGTCCACAGGGATCCGAAGGTGCTCGAGATACTCGAGGTGCTTCCGGGGGTGAACTGCGGAGCGTGCGGCTTCCCAGGCTGTCAGGGTTACGCTGAGGCTGCTGTGGCAGCGGGCGAGATTCCTGCAGCGTGTCCCCCGGGCGGGAGCGATGCCGCCGAGAAGGTGGCCGGGATCCTCGGCACGGAAGCGGGCGAAATTCTACCTGTGATTGCAGTTGTGCACTGCTCCGCCGGTTTCTCCAACTCGGTTCAGCGCCTCAAGTACGACGGCATAGAGGACTGTCGTGCAGCCATGCTGGTGAGTGGTAGCCCGAGAGCGTGCATTTTCGGATGCCTGAGCCTCGGGACGTGCAAGACAGTTTGTCCCTTCAATGCGGTAGAGCTGGATGACGAGGGCGTCGTGCATATCAGCCGTGAGCGTTGCACGGGGTGTGGGAAGTGTGTGGAGGCGTGTCCCGTCAACATCATCGAGCTGGTGCCGATGGACATGCGGGTTCACATCCGCTGCTCCAATCACGACAAGGGGAAAGCCGCGAAGGCCGTCTGTGAGGTCTCGTGCATCGCGTGCCAGTTGTGCGTCAAGAAGTGCCCCTACGATGCGATCCACATGGATAACAACCTTGCCGTCATAGACTACTCGAAGTGTACGAACTGCGGCATTTGCGCGGCAATCTGTCCGACCAAGGCAATCATCGACGAGGTGAAGGCCAGACCGAGAGCCATCATCGGCAGAGGATGCGACGGTAACGGGAAGTGCAAGGAGGTCTGTCCGGTCAAGGCTATCGAAGGCGAGCCCGGAGAGCGTCACGAGATTATCGGTGACAAGTGTATCGGATGTGGCGTCTGTCTAAGCGTGTGCCCCACGAAATCGATATCCATGGTCGGCGCGCTGGGACATCAGAAAGGCAGATAGACAGATGGCCAAGGCGACGGAACAGACGGAGTTTCGGAAAGGGGACCAGACGCCTGGAGGGTTCGCTCTTTTTCTGAGAGCAGTGCGGGCGCCGTTCCTCGTCTCGTCGGCTATCCCCGTTATCATCGGAGCGACGCTTCCCTTCTGGCTGAGGCCCAACGGTCTCTCCTTTAGCTGGATTCTTCTTGTCGAGACGCTGGCTGCAATGGTTGCTCTGCACGCGGGCGCCAACATGGCCAATGACTACTTCGACGCGAGAAGCGGAGCTGATCGCGATAGCGCGACACGGAGTCCATTCAACGGAGGGAGCGGCCTCATTCAGGCCGGCTTGCTTCCTGAGAGCTTCTTCCTTCGCGGTTCTCTGATCGCGCTGGGATTGGGCGCTGCGATCGGCATCCACCTGAGTCTGGTGACGCCGGGCTGGTTCGTCTTCGGACTTGGTATCATAGGCATCCTCACGGCGTACAGCTACACGGCACCGCCTCTGCGGCTGAGCTATCACGGACTCGGCGAGTTGGCCGTTGCTCTCAGTTTCGGGGTTCTTCCGGTCGCGGGCGCATACTTCATCCAGGCCGGCACGATGTCGTGGCACGTCGTGGTGGCATCACTTCCCATCTCCTTCGCGATCGTGCTGGTTCTCTGGGTCAACGAGATCCCGGATGTGGATTCCGACTCACGAGCGAACAAGCGAACGCTCGTGGTAATACTAGGCCCTCGCACGGCCGCGCGTGGTGGGGTTCTCACGCTGGCAATCCTGATATTCGTGTCGCTCTTTGCTGCCGTCTTCACAGGCTGCCTCATACCACTCTCGCTGGTTGCCATCCTGACCTTCGGTCTCGTGCGGACGGTTGTCGCCGACTGCTGGAAGCACTACAACGATCCGAAGTCGCTCCTGGAAGCACAGATGACGGCGATACGGCTTCACGCCGTTGTGGGTGCTGTGATAGCCGCATCTGCGCTCGTCGCCATCACCAGCTAGCCCGTTGTCTCTGTGTTGGCCGTGGCCGCGAGGTGCGACGGCGGAATCGCGTGCCGCAACACACTGGTTCATTCACAGGGGGGTATCGTGAACGCAAGCCGGACCCGCACAGTCTGGCAGATCGCTGCGGTTGTTCTCATTGTTCTCCTGATGGTTATCTTTGCCGTGAGGAAGGGGAACGAGCCCAGAAGGCTGACCGAACACAGATTGCTGATGGGGACGATCGTACAGATCACCGCCATCGATCCGGACGAGGATGTTCTGCGCGGCGCCATTGATGAGGCATTCGCCGCGATAGCGCATCTGGACTCCGTGGCGACGAGATTCAGTCCCGACAGTGCTGTCGAAGGAATCAACTCGCGAAGTCCGAGCGAGGAGCGGACCTACATAGACCTCGATGTCTCCACCATCATATCGCGGTCGCAGGCGATCTCCCTGATGACAGGGGGGGCATTCGACATCACCGTCGCATCGCTGGTGGACTTGTGGACGTTTGATGAGGGGGTCGATCTCCCGAGCGACGCGGAGATCCGTGAAGCGCTCTCGGTGGTCGGCTACGAGCAAATCCGCCTTCATCCGACGAGCGGTGCTCTCACGCTTGCCACTGATGTTCACATTGACTTGGACGGGATAGCCAAGGGGCGCGCAGTCGACAGGGCGTACGCAATGCTGAGAACGGCCGGTGTCGACGCAGCAGTGATAGATGCCGGGGGAGATGTGAGGATGCTGGGTCTTCCGCCTGAGGGCGGGAGCTGGAGAATCGGACTCAAACATCCGCGCCAGGACGGTCTTCTGGGAGTGCTCAGTCTGGGTGACGAAAGCGTTGCTACTTCCGGAGACTACCAGCGATTCATGATCAAGGACGGCGTGCGGTACCATCACATCCTGGATCCATCGACCGGCTTTCCGGCTCGTGGCGTCATGAGCGTGACCATCGTCACCAAGCGCTGTGAGGACGCGGACGCCCTCGCCACGGCCGTGTTCGTGATGGGAGCCCGGCGGGGGATGCGATTCGTAGAGCGCACCGATGGTGTGGAGGCAGTAATCGTCACCGGGAGCGAGGAGGGCGATGAGATCGAGGAGATTCTCATCTCATCGGGTCTGGAAGGGCGATTCGAACGGAGCGAGTAGGACGGTGCGAGTAGACAAGGTCCGGGAGACCGGTCCGCCATCGGGAGCGGCGTGTGACTGAGGCGAAGCACTGGACGAAGCTCGACGGCGGACGTGTCGAGTGCGAGCTCTGTCCTCAGAGGTGCCGTATCTCCGATGAGGGACACGGTGTATGCCTCGGCAGGGTGAACCGCGGCGGCACGCTCTACGCGGAGAACTACGCAGAGTGTGTGACCATGTCGATGGACCCGGTCGAGAAGAAGCCGCTCTATCACTTCTGTCCGGGACGCCGGGTGCTCTCCGTAGCCTGCAACGGCTGCAATCTGAGGTGCGACTTCTGCCAGAACTGGAGCATCTCGCAGGCTCCCGCTGTCACGAGCACGGTCTCGCCTGAGGAACTCGTGCGCATCGCCACCGAAAACGGTTCGTTCGGCATCGCATACACGTACACCGAGCCGCTGGTCTGGTTCGAGTACATCCTCGACGCGGGCGCGCTCGCGCACGAGCGAGGACTCAAGAACGTCCTCGTTACGAACGGGATCATCAACGAGCCGCCGCTCCTGGAGCTTCTTCCAGTCATCGATGCGATGAACGTTGATCTCAAGTCGATGCGCAGCGACTTCTACAAACGCTACTGTCACCTCGACGGTCTGGAAGCAGCCAAGCGGACAATCCAACTGGCTGCAGCGCGCGTACACCTCGAGGTCACGAATCTCATCATTCCGGGCCTCAACGATTCGGATGAGGAGATTCGCGATATGGTCGATTTCCTTGCCGGAATCTCGCCATCGATTCCGCTTCACATCTCACGATATTTCCCTACCTTCAAGATGGAGTTGCCGGCAACGCCGCTCGAGACACTCGAGCACGCCTACAAGATCGCGAGGGAGAAGCTCCGGTATGTATATCTCGGGAACGCCGGCAGGAGTGCGACATCGGATACGCATTGCCCCGAGTGTGGACACGTGCTCGTTTCGCGGACGGGATACGCCACGGAGACTGACGGTATCCTGGACGGGGCTTGTACGAATTGTGGCAGAGACGCGGACTTCGTGTGGTGCGATTGACGGAGGGTCGGGGAGTGGCGCGACTCAGGATTGAACGAGGGATAATGACGCCGGCGGACAGACTGCTGCTTCTCTTCATGGTGGGAGCAGCGCTCATGCTGCTCGTCCTTCCGCTCGGGGGGAAGGGGAGAGGCGGCTCGGCGGTCATCGAGGGCGCCGGCGGGTTCAGCGAGACGATGAGTCTCATGGAAGATGCTGAGTTGGTTGTTCCGGGGCCCAAGGGAGACACTATCATCGTTGTGGAGGCGGGGTGGGTCAGGATAGATTCGTCTCCGTGCCGATATCATATCTGCAGCAGGATGGGCAGAATCAGCGCCCCCGGCAGGAGCGTTGTGTGTGTTCCAAATCGAGTCGTGGTGACGGTTGAGGGGGAGGAACGCTCAGCCATCGACGCGGTGACGAGATAGATGCGGGGCCCGGCGAACAGAGTGGCAAGGCTGGGGATGCTGCTGGCGGTCTCTCTGATGCTCCACGTACTGGAGAGCACGCTCCCGCTGCCCTTGCCGTTCGTGAGGCTAGGACTGGCGAACATTGTCACCGTCTATGCTATCATTGCCATGGGTGTAGGTGACGCTATGATCCTGACCATTCTGAGGGTTGGGGTCTCGTCTCTCCTGGTCGGTACGCTTCTGGGTCCGTCGTTTGCCATGGCGCTGGGTGGTGGTGTGGCCGCGACGCTTGCAATGTGGGTCGTCTTCAGAGTTGCGGCCCCTCCGCTTGGAGTCGTCGGCGTCAGCCTCGTGGGCGCGCTCTTCCACAATATGGCCCAGCTGGCCGTCGTCGCGATCCTCTTCACGGGACTCGGCCCGGCCGCCCGTCTCATGCCGGTCGCCATACTCATGGCTACGGTTGCCGGCCTCGGCACGGGACTCGTCGCACTCTTCGCGCTCAAGCGGATTGATAGAGGAGGGTTCACAGGTGACTGAGACAGGCGTTGTGGTGTCAGTCAAACACGGTGCGGCAGTTGTCAGCATGCCGATGTGTGGTGGGTGCAAGAGCTGCGGGATCTGCGTCGTCGGGGAAGGTGGCCCCGAAGTTCTTCTGCTGGCCAAGAACGAGCTTGGTGCTGTTGAAGGGAATACGGTCGAGATTGAGATCAGCGCCGGCAAGGTTGTGTCGGCCGCATTCATTATCTACCTGGCGCCTGTATTCCTGACGATCATGGGGTTCATGGTCGGGAACTGGATCACTGGTGGAGATGAGGAGGCGATGCTGCCGATTGTGCTGGCGGTTGTCTTCCTTGTCCTGTCGTTTGTCGGAGTCGCACTGTATGATCTCAGACTGAGGAAGACGGAAACACATGAAGCTACCGTTGCGCGCATCCTGTCTCCGGAAGAGGTGGAGGAGCGCGACAGGTCCGCGCACGATGTAGGGATGGGGGAGTAGCCTTTGCCGAAGAAGAAGGTGATATCAGATGAGCAGCTGAAAGACATGCTGCAGCGAGCAGCCGAACTGGCACTCTCAAAGAAGGCGGAGGACGTGATCGCCCTCGATCTCAGGGGGCTGACCACGAGCTGCGACTACTTCATGATCTGTCACGGGAACAGCGACGTTCAGGTCGGCGCCATCGCGGAGGCCATAACCAGGGGACTGAGGGACGACGGCGATCGCATCTGGCACACTGAGGGGGCGGAGGCACGGCAGTGGATTCTTCTCGACTACGTTGATATCGTGATCCACGTGTTCGAGAAGGAACGTCGCAACTACTATCAGCTCGAGCGTCTCTGGGGGGATGCGCCGGTCGAGACCTACGAAGATGCTGAGGCGCCTGCCGGCGAGTAGAGGTGGGGCTGCTGGTGTGGTCCGGAGCATGCGACCCGGCGCCGGGCGAACGCGGGTGAAGGGGGACTGAAGGCATGATCGAGCCGATTCTTGGCAGAAGAAGCATCAGGAAGTACGCGGACAAGCCGGTTGGTAGAGATCAGATCCGCATGCTGCTCGACGCCGCGATGGCCGCACCGTCAGGGAAGAACCTCAAACCCTGGCATTTCGTGGTTGTGACTGAGCGCGCCATGCTCAATGCGCTGGCTGACAGCGCCCCGTACTGGAAGATGCTCCACGAGGCGACGCTCGCCATCATCGTTTGCGGCGTCCCCACGGAGTCAAGGAAGTACTGGGATCAGGATGCGTTCGCTGCTACCGAGAACATTCTGATCGCAGCGACGATGATGGGACTCGGCAGCGTCTGGCTGGGATGTCATCCGAACGACGATCGCATCAATGCCGTCAGGAGTCTAATGGCGATTCCTGAGGAAGTCGTTCCAGTTGCCGTCCTGGCGATCGGACACCCGAACGAGCACAAGGAAGCACGCACCCAGTACGACGAGGAGCGAGTGCACAGGGAGCGCTGGTAGCAGCCGGGCGCATGCGCGGTAATCACCTGTTGCGGGTTCATCGATAGGCAGAACTCCCTGGGAGGAGGAGCCTTCATGATCAGAAATGAAATCATCGACGCCATGCTCGCGCGCAAGTCGCTCAGGCGATACGAAGACCGCATGCCCTCCGACGACGTGGTCGAGACGGTCGTGCGCGCCGGTCAGCAGGCACCGTTTGCCGCGCAGTTGGGGAGCGTGCTCCTAAGCCGTGGCCCAAAGAACGTTCCCTTCGGCGCACCTCTTCTGTTCACGATCTGTATCGATGCGCATCGCCTGGAGGCGATCATGACCAAGCGCGGCTGGCCGATGGTCACAAGCGACCTGCCGCTGCTTCTGTTCGGCTTCCAGGATGCCTCGCTCATGGCTGAAAACATGGTGATGGCCGCCGAGAGCCTGGGAATGGGCAGCTGCTTTCTGGGGGGGACGCCGTTTCGGGCGGACGAAGTGATTGAGCGCTATGATCTTCCGCGGCGGGTCTTTCCGCTTGTCGAACTCACGATGGGATACCCGGCAGAGGATCTGCCACCCCGACCGCGGTTCCCAATGGATTTCCACCTCTTCGAGGACAAGTACCCCGATTTCAGCGACGCCGACATCGAGGATGCCGCGCGCGTGATGGACGAAGGCTATCTCGCCCAGGATTACTACCGCAAGGCGAAGGCCATGGTGAAGCTCGAGGGAGACAGGGCGGAGACCTTCAACTACGATGACTACAGCTGGACAGAGCACATGGGCAGGAAGTGGGGGCAATGGTTTCCGTCACCCGACGTTTTGTTCGAGCAGCTGGAGAGATGCGGATTTGAGCTCCGGGGCCCCGTGCGGGACTCCGATGCGGGTCCCGATGCGATGGCGTAGCGGGCATGGAGCGTAGACGTGTACCAGAAGGATCTGATCAGAGCACTCTCGGCCGCCCTCGATCGCCTGGGGCTTGAGCATGATGCAGTCGAGGTGTCGCCGCCGCGTGATCCTTCGCACGGTGACGCGTCGACCAATCTCGCCCTGATTCTCGCGAAGAAGGCGAAGAGGAGCCCCCGCGAGATCGCTCAGCAGCTCATCGACGCGATTGAGCTCCCGCCGTCGTTCGTCGAAAGCATCGAGATCGCGGGACCGGGATTCATCAACTTCCGTTTCGCCGCTCCGTGGTATGAGGAGATCCTGAGACAGGTCGTATCCTTGGGCTCGGATTACGGTTCCTCCGACGGCGGTAGGGGCCTGCGGATCCAGATCGAGTTCGTG
>JAUWBY010000278.1 GCA_030609605.1 Candidatus Eiseniibacteriota bacterium | reverse complement strand
TCCGACTGCATGAGGGTACGAAGGTCAGGCTTTCGGAGCAGAGAGGCGACTGGACCCGGATCTCGATTTCGGGGACAGATCTCGAAGGGTGGTTGCCCGAGGGAGCGCTGGAAGCGATCTGACGCGGAGAGCTGCTGCTGGGAAGGAGACAGGTGAAGCAACCATTGAGGGTTGGGGTCGCGGGCGCCACCGGCGTCGTTGGTCTGGAAATGCTGTCGGTGATGAGCGAGCGCGCGTTCCCTGCGGAATCTGTGAGGGCGATGGCTTCCGGTCGGGGAGACGTCCGCACGGTTCCCTTCGGCTCGCGGGATCTCCCGGTAGAGGAACTTACGGCGGATGCTCTTCTGGGGCTGGACATGGTCCTCTTTGCGACCGGAGCCTCTGTCTCCCGAGAGTTCGTGCCGCTGGCCGTGGCCAACGGCGCCGTGGCGATAGACAACAGCCGGGCGTTTCGAATGGAAGACGGTGTTCCTCTCGTGGTTCCTGAGGTGAACGCGAAGGCTGTGAGCCGGCAGACCGGCATAATTGCCAATCCGAACTGCTCCACGATTCAGATGGTGCTTGTTCTGAAACCGCTTCAGGACGTGGCGGGGATCAAGCGCGTTGTGGTTTCCACTTATCAGTCGGTGTCAGGAACCGGGAAAGCTGCCGTTGAGGAGCTCAGGGAGCAGTCGGGATCGGCGCTGGTCGGGGAGGCGATCATCTCGCGGGTCTATCCACACCCGATCGCCTTCAACTGCATACCTCACATCGATGTGATCGATGAAGACGGGAACACGCGCGAGGAGACCAAGATGATCCTCGAGACGCGGAAGATCCTCGAGCTTCCGGAACTGCCGGTTACAGCGACGTGTGTACGCGTGCCGGTCTTCCACTCCCATGCATTGGCGCTGTGTGTTGAGCTTGATAGCGAGCTTTCTCCTGATGACGCCAGGCGAGTGCTCGGAGGCTTTCCGGGGGTCAGAATCCTGGACGATGCATCCGATGCGGTCTATCCTACACAACTCTCATCCTCCGGAACCGATGAAACGTGGGTCGGAAGAATCCGTCGCGACACTTCGGTGACCAACGGCCTTTGGATGTGGGTAGTTGCCGACAACCTTCGCAAGGGGGCGGCGCTCAATGCCGTTCAGATTGCCGAGCTTCTTCTCGACTAGTGATCCAGCTGATTCCTGTAGCGGAGCTGTTTCCAGATGGGACTACTGAACGATCTCACACTGGGCCGGTTCGTGTCCATCAAGACGTCCGTCCACAGGCTCGACCCGAGGGTGAAGATGACGGGCGCCTTTGCTCTCCTTGTAGTGGTCATCGCGGTGGAAGGGTGGATGGCGTACGTTATTCTGACGTTGGCGATGCTCACGGCGGCAGCGGCCTCGCGTCTGCCACCGGGTTTCCTTTTCAGAAACCTGGGGTCGCTCAAGTGGCTTCTGATAGTGATCTTTGTGATGCACACTCTGCTGACCGATGGCGTCCCGCTCGTGGCTTCGATCCCATGGTTCACTCGTGAGGGTCTGGTCATGGGAGGGATCTTCGCATGGCGCGTGGCGCTCATGGTCACGATCGCCACGCTCCTGACCGCAACAACGTCACCGGTGGATCTGGGCGACGGTCTCGAGAAGCTCTTGAAGCCGTTCGGAGCGATCGGTCTTCCGGTCCACGAGCTGGCCATGATCTCAGTGATCGCACTGAGGTTCATTCCGACTCTTCTCGACGAGGCGAGAAGGATAATGAAGGCCCAGATAGGACGCGGGGTGAGCTTTGAGGGCGGAGCTGTTGCGAGAGCCAGGAGCGCGGTCCCGATACTCATACCGCTCTTCGCCAGCGCATTCAGAAGAGCGGACGATCTGGCCCTCGCAATGGACGCGAGGTGCTACCGCGGCGCGGTGGGAAGGACGAAGTACGTCGAATTGAAACTTAGGTGGCGCGACGGGCTGGCTATTGTCCTTCTGGCAGTGGTGGCAGCGGCAGCGCTTGCGGTGCCCCGGTGGTTCTGACGAGCGTAGCGGGGAGAACGGCAGAGGATGAGCGTTCGCAAGATCAAGCTCACGATTGAGTACGATGGTGCCGGCTTCTCGGGCTGGCAGGTGCAGCCCGGGGTACGGACCGTGCAGGGTGACCTTGAGGCTGCGTTCTCGGCTCTCGAGGGGCTTGACATTCGCGTGCACGGGGCGGGTCGGACGGATGCCGGGGTTCACGCGCTGGGCCAGGTTGCCCACGCAGAGACGGATCTGGCGCTTCCCGTCGAGAAGCTGCGGGCTGCGCTGAACGCGAGGTTGGACGACGATGTCTTCATCGTCTCCGCTGAGGATGTCGGCGTGGACTTCAATGCTCGTTTCGACGCGGTGTCAAGGTCATACCTCTATCTTATGGGATTCACAGAGAGTCCGCTCTGGCGCGGGCGCCGCTGGCTTGTGAAGGGAGCTCTGGACAGGGATGCAATGGAGACGGCGCTTGTGCCGTTCGGCGGGGTGATTGACTGCTCGTCTTTCTGCCTCGCGGGGAGCGAACCGAAGCATCACCGTTGCCGCATCGACAGGATTTCGCTAGAATGGCTTCGGGAACATGGAGAGATGCTGGTTCTTAGAGTTGAAGCCGACAGGTTTCTGCGTGGCATGGTACGTTCGATCGTAGGTACTCTGGTCGAAGTCGGCAGAGGAAGGATCTCAGCCGGGAGCATCCCTGAAATCATCGATGCTCGCGACCGCGGCCGGGCGGGTCCCACAGTTCCACCGTGGGGGCTCTACTTGGAGCGAATCGAATACGAGGGGGAGGCGTAGAGTGAAGATATTCCTGGACACGGCGAACATTGAGGAAATTCGGGACGCGGCTGCATCCGGTCTGGTTGACGGTGTTACGACGAATCCAACTCTGATCTCACGCGTCGAGGGCGAGTTCGAAGACATCGTGCGGGAGATATGCGAGGTTGTCGACGGTCCGGTTAGCGCTGAGGTGGTGAGTCTCGACAGCGCCGGCATGGTTGCTGAGGCGACGGAACTCGCCAAGATTCACGAGAACGTCGTCGTGAAGATCCCCATGACGAAGGAAGGATCCAAGGCGATCCGGGAGCTTGCCGGTCTGGGAATTCGCACGAACTGCACGCTCGTCTTCTCGGCGAATCAAGCGTTCATCGCGGCCAAGGCCGGGGCCTCTTTCGTTAGTCCGTTCATCGGGCGGCTCGACGACGCCGGGCAGGTTGGAATGGACCTCGTGCGCGAGATCCTCACCATCTACGATAACTACTGCTTCGACACCGAGGTGATTGTCGCGAGCGTGAGGCACCCGCTTCATGTGGTCGAGTCCT